>JANOFA010000835.1:0-1134 GCA_031413355.1 Gemmatimonadota bacterium
CGCCAGCACCGTGCCGGCGCGCAGGCCGCCTTGCAGCAGGGTGAACAGCGCCTGCGCGTCAGCCTCGCGGCCGGGGCGGATGAGATCGGACGTGGCCATGGGCGCATGCAGCGTGGGCAGGCCGTGCAGCGCCCACAGCGCGTGCAGCGCGGTGATGTCGCTGTAGCCGATGAGCAGCTTGGGGTGGGCGCGCACCCAGCGGAAGGTCACGACCGAAAGGTCGGGCTCGGGCCCGACCTCGAAGCCCAGCGGCGACACCGCATCGCGGAAGTAGCGCGCCAGCAGGAGTTTCTCCTCCAGCGCCGCGCGAAAGGGGGCGAGTCCCAGCAGCTTGAGCGGCAGCCACATGCGGAGTGCCCGGAAGTGCTTGCTGAGTTCGGGTGAGACATCAGCCGGCGATACCTCGTCGGGTGCCGACAGCGCGTCCTGCATGTAACTGGCGAAGTAGTGATGGGTCGCCAGCATCGGCCGCGGGTCCCGGACCAGCACGACGCCGGAGCCATAGGGGAGAAAGAGGCTCTTGTGCGGGTCGAGCACCACCGAGTCCGATCGTTCGATGCCGCGCAGGATGGTCCGGCCATGCTCGGTGAGGAGGAAGAACCCGCCATAGGCGGCATCGACGTGGAACCAGCACCGCTCGCGCTCTGCCACCTGAGCAATCTGGTCGAGCGGATCCACCGCCCCGGTGTCGGTGGTCCCCGCTGCGGCGATGACGAGCCAGGGCTTGAGCCCGGCCGCGCGGTCGGCGGCGATCATCGCTCCGAGCGCATCGGGCCGCATCCGGAACATCGCATCGATCGGCACGTGGCGGACTACCACCTCACCCAGTCCCGCGATGCGCAGCGCCTTTTCCAGGCAGTGATGCGCCTGGTCGGTGAGATAGACGACGGCGCGGGGAATGTCGGCGGCGGTCAGTCCGTGGGCGTCGCGCGCGGTGGCGATCGCGATCAGGCTGGCGATGCTTCCGCCCGAGGCGATGTTGCCCAGTGCGCCAGCCGGGTAGCCGACGAGGTCCGCCACCCAGCGCAGCAGCTGGTTCTCCATCCGGACCGCGCCCGGTCCCGTGAAGAAGATGCCGGCGTACTTGTTGGTGACGGCGGCGATGTAGTCGCCCAGCGCCGAGTAGTAGAGACC
>JANOFA010000836.1:0-5600 GCA_031413355.1 Gemmatimonadota bacterium
CCTTCCCGTCTGATCCACTGCGTCAGCACCGCGGCGACTTGCACCGGATCGGGAGCCCGGAGCGGCGTCTCCGCCAGGACGATCGCGCCGAGCCGTTCGCGTCGGACGGCGATCACCGCCTGAGCGGTGTCGTCCCAGGCGACTGTCTCCTCGACCTCGATCTGCTCGGAAAAGGGTTCCTCGAGCTCCGCCAGGCTCACCGGTGCCGCGAGCCAGATCCGGCTCTCCCGCCGGTCGCCATCGAGCGCCGCCGCCACGAGGTAGTCGGCCCGGATCAGTACGGCGGTATCGGTGGCGGCACCGGTCCCATTGCGCAGCAGGAAACGCCCGGACTGGCCCGGGCGCCGCTGCCCGATTCGATCGGGGTACGCCAACGCGAGCAGCAGCCCGGTGGATGGCGGATCACTACCCGCGCTGCCGGTCGGGCCGGCTTCCCGCAGGAGTATGCGCCAGGTGCGCGCCTCCTGCCGTACGCGGTGGAGCGCGCCCTGGTCCACCGTCCAGCCATGCCAGCTGGGGGGAGTCTCGCGCGAGGCGATCAGGTCGAGACGCAGTTGCAGATCCGCGTCGGGCGGGCCGGACTCGCCGCGCAGGATGTCGCGTTCCTCCAGCAGGGCGACGAGATCCGCCGCCGCCGCACCGTCACCCAGTTCCTGGCCACGGATCAACAGGTGGGCGAGTCGGGGGTGGGTACCGGAGTCGGCCATCCGTTTCCCATGGGGCGTGATGCGACCGTCCGCGTCGAGCGCACCGAGCTGGCGCAGTAGTGCGCGCGCCTCCGCGAGCGCGGCTGCCGGCGGCCGGTCCAGCCAGGCGAGGTCGTTCGGGTCTTCCACGCCTGACGCGGCCAGCTCCAGCGCCAGGGGCGCGAGATCCGCCTCCAGGATCTCCGGCGTCGATCGCGGCAGCAGGTGATGATCCTCGGCGGCCGCCCACAGCCGGTAGCATACGCCCGGCGCAGTCCGGCCGGCGCGCCCGCGGCGCTGATCCGCCGAGGCGCGCGAGACGCGCACCGTCGCCAGCGCGGTCATGCCAGAGCGGGGAGAGAAGCGCGGCACCCGGGAGTAGCCTCCATCCACGACGACACGGATGCCGTCGATCGTCAGACTGGTTTCCGCGATTGATGTGGCGAGCACGACTTTCCGGTCGCCCATCCGAGCGGGGCGCAGTGCCGCGTCCTGCTGTGGCTGCGGCAGCTGGCCGTGCAGCTGACAGATGGCGACGGACCGATCGAGTCCGTCGAGCAAGTCCGCGGTGCGGCGGATCTCACCGGCGCCGGGAAGAGAGACGAGGACGTCACCCTCTTCCTCCGTCAGCGCCTGCCGCACCGCGCCAGCGACGACACCCTCGAGACGCAGGCCGCTCCGCGGTGGCAGGTGCCGAGTCTCCACCGGGTACCCACGACCTTCGCTGGTGATGAGCGGCGCACCGCCGAGCAGACGGGCGACGGCTGCTCCATCCAGCGTGGCGGACATGATCAGGATCCGGAGATCGGGACGGAGCAGTGCCCGGGACTGCAGCGTCAGTGCAAGCCCGAGATCGGCGTGCAGGCTGCGCTCATGGAACTCATCGAAGATCACCAGACCAGCGCGCTCGAGGGCGGGATCGTGCTGCAGCATCCGGGTGAGAATGCCCTCCGTCACGACCTCGATCCGGGTGGCGGGACCGACGACAGACTCGCGACGAATGCGATACCCGACGGTTTCGCCCGGGGACTGACCGAGGGTGGAAGCCATGCGCCGGGCTGCGGCCCGCGCGGCCAGACGACGGGGCTCGAGCAGCAGGATCGAACGGCCCGCAAGCCACGGCTGTCCGAGGAGTGCCAGCGGAACGCGGGTCGTCTTGCCGGCCCCTGGTGGCGCCTGGAGGACCGCGCTGCCGGCAGTGCCAAGCGCATCCGCCAGGGCGGGAAGCACCGGTTCGATGGGGAGGGGTTGGGACACCGGAGCAAAATAGCCCGCCGCGTGTAGCAGGGCTGGCGCTTGAAGCCCGGCGTCGCCGGGTCAATCTTCCCTCCACGCCAGCGCTGTACCGCCCAAGACCGGAGGCCGCCATGCCGGAGGAAACGACTGACCCGCCGCCCCGCCCGACAAAAGACCACATCGACGTCTTCGGGATGAGCCACCAAGGTCTCGTGCGCACGGAAAACCAGGACCACTTCCTGGTCGCAAGCCTGCACAAGGCGATCCAGGTGTATCACTCCAGCCTGCCGGAGGAGGCGATCGGCGAGCTGCTGAGTCCCTCCCGCGGATTCGTCTTTCTCGTCGCGGACGGCGTCGGTGGCCTGCCCGGCGGACGCGACGCGAGCCGGACGGCGCTCTCCTCGATCATCGACTACGTGGTCCGCACCATGGACCTCTACGTCCAGCTCGATCCGGATGCCGAGCCGGCCTTCCTGGCCGAGTTGCAGCGGTCGGTGGAGCGGAGCCACGAGCGGGTGCGGGAGGCGGGCGAAGCGGATGACGAGCGGGTCGGCATGGCGACGACCCTCACCATGGTCTGCATCCGCTGGCCCCGCGGCTACGTGGTGCATGTGGGGGACAGCCGGTGCTATCGGCTGCGCAATGGCGAGCTGGAACTGCTCACCAAGGACCAGACGATGGCGCAAGCGATGGTGGATGCCGGCGCGCTCTCGCCCGACCAGGCGGAGCACTCGGGGCTGAAACATGTCCTTTACAGCGCCATCGGTGCGACCCGCGCCGAGCCCTTTACCCTCACCACCGATGTCCAGTGGGATGACGTGATGATTCTCTGCAGCGACGGCATCACCAAGCATGTGACCGATGACGAGATCCGGGAAGCGTTGCGTCGCGGCACGTCGGCGGAAGCGACCTGCCGGGAGCTGGTCGACCTCACGCTGGCACGAGGGGGATCGGATAACACCACGATCATCATCGGCCGGTTGAAGCCCGAGGGAAATTGATGCGCACGCTGCAAATCCTCCAGGCGCTGGTCCCGCTGGTCCTGAGCGGGTTCCGCGACCGGAAACGCTTCCTGGTGTTCGGCGGTCCCGTCCCGCGCGATGAGGCGTTCCACCAGCGCCGCGCGACCCGGATCGTGACCACCCTCGGCGAGCTCGGTCCGACGTTCGTCAAATTCGGCCAGCTGTTCGCGGGCCGCTCGGATCTCCTGTCCGAACCCTATGTCCGCGCCTTGAGCCGGCTGACCGACCAGGTGCCCCCGGTACCGCTGGCGGAAATCGAGCGGGTGATCCGGGAGAGCTACGGCCGCTCCCCCGAGGAGCTCTTCGAGCGATTTGACCGTGAGCCGATCGCCGCGGCCTCATTGGGCCAGGTGCACCGGGCCAGCTTCGGTGGCGCCGAGGTCGTGGTAAAGGTCCTGCGACCCGGTGTGCAGCGGCTCGTCGCCCGCGATGTCGCGGCGGCCCGGCGGATACTCGGGTGGGTGCTGCGGTGGTTCAATCATGCCCATGTGCGCGGCCTCCTGGCGGCGGTGGATGAGTTCGCCCTCCGCGTGGTGGAGGAGATGGATTTCCGGCTGGAGGCGGCGAACGCCGTCGCCATCCGCGCCAACTTCCAGGGCAACCGGCGCATCCGGGTGCCCTCCGTGGTGGCGGAGCTGGTGCGCGAGCGGGTGCTGGTGCTGGAATACATGAAAGGCACTCGCATCGATCGCCTCGAGGCACAGCTGGGGAGCGGTGCGCTGCACCCCGACGATGTCATCAGCCGGGTGCTCGAGCTCTACATCCAGATGATGCTGGTGGATGGGCTGTTCCATGCCGACCCGCACCCGGGCAACCTGCTGGTCGGCCCGGATGGCGCATTGATCGTGCTCGATTTCGGCATGGTGGTGCGGGTGGGGCGGGAACGACGGCAGCAGATCCTCGACACCGCGGTCGCCGCGATCCGGCAGGACACCGACGGCGTCCTGCGCGGCTTTCAGCAGCTCGGCATGCTCGACCCGAGTGCTGACCTGGAGACGATCCGGTCACTCGCGGCGGCGCTGCTCGCGCTGACGCTGCGCCGGACCACGGCACAGGAACGGCTGCGGTACCTCAGCGAAGAGATCATGACGACGCTGTACGACTGGCCGGTGGTGCTGCCTGGCGACCTGGTGTACTTCGCCCGGACCGCGGCACTGATCGAGGGACTTGGGGTCCGCTACGACCCGCGCTTCAATGCGATCACCGTCGCCGCGCCGATCCTGCTGCGGAACCGTGACCGCATCCTGCGGGCGCTCAACGGCGGCGGCCCGAGCACCGCCCCCGACTGGGCGACGGCGCTGGGCACCTTTCTGGGCCGGGCGGCGAAGATCGCCCGGACGGCGGGGCGTGAGCTGGTGACGCTGGTGGGCGAGACGGCGCTGCGGGGAGGGGGGATAGGCGGTTAGGCGGTTGGGCGGTTAGGCGGTTGGGCGGTTAGGCGGTTGGGCGGTTAGGCGATCGGGCGATTTGGCGATTTGGCGGTTGGGCGGTTGGGCGGTTGGGCGGTTAGGCGGCTGGGCGGTTAGGCGGTCGGGCGATTGGGCGGTTGGGCGGCAAGGCCGTGGGCGGCCCAAAGTTGTACTCCGCCCACAGCCTATCGCCTACCGCCTCCCACTCAGCTGCGTTCCAGTGGCGGACCATCGTGTGCGGGACGCGGCGTCTTCCACCGCATCTCGTGGCGCCGCTCGGCCGGCACCTTCCACGTCAGCGACTGCTTCTTCTGCTTCCGCATCACCTCCACCTTCACCGTCTCGCCGGGCTCATACGATCCGAGGATCTTCCGGGCATGCTCCACCGATTGCGGCTTCCGGCCATCGATGGTCGCGAGCACGTCTCCGGCCTTGAGCGGGAGGGTTGAATCACCCTGAGTCCGCAGGACCAGGATGCCTTCCTTGGTGCCGAAGTAGTCGCCCAGCTCAGGATTCAGCTCAATCAGACTCAGCCCCGAATCGTCATCATCCCGGAACATGAAGTGGAAACCGTCGCCCATTCCCTGCCCGCCGGGAACGCGGATGTGCGGGCCCGGCATGTCCGGCCCGATCATCCCTCCTCCACCGGGCATCCGGGGCAACTCGAGCGAGCGCATCCGCATCCCGCTCATCTCCGACAGCTCCTTCGCGACGAGCGTCGCGGTCCGGGTGTCACTCCCACGCCGGTATTCGACCTTGACTGTGTCACCGGCGTCGAGCTTCTGGGCGAGCTCGATCAGCCGCTGGCTCGGACCGGAGGCATCCTCGTCCCCGGCGGAGGCGCCGCCGAGCGCGATTTCATTGAACTTCGTGATGATGTCGCCAACCGTGAGCCCGGCCTTGTCGGCGGGGCCATCAGCTACCACCTCCCGGATCCGGGCCCCGAGCTTGTCGGTCTCGGGATTGGCCCGGGCGTCGAGCGAGACGCCAATGCGCGGGCGGCCGAACGCAAAGACCCGGACGTTGCCCTCCTGGGCCAGGAGTGGTTGGGGAGCGGCGGTGACGACGGCCGCGGCGAGGAGGAGTCCCGGCAGGGCTCCCCGAGTCAGGCGATAGGACATGGAGCGACTCCGTGAGGAAGGTGATGCAGGGACGGAGTGGTTGAAACGCGACCAATTTGAGTTCCTGGTGAGCAGGAGATGGTACTGAACTGGTAAACAAGCTGGCTGAAGGTGGGGTCGGCCGGT
>JANOFA010000837.1:0-4057 GCA_031413355.1 Gemmatimonadota bacterium
AATCAGCGCGACGTGGTGAAGAACGAAGTCCGCGTCAACGTGCTCAACCAGCCCTACGGCAGCTTTCCGTGGATCGACCACCCGATGGCGGCCAACCAGAACTGGTACAACGCGCACAACTTCTACGGCGACCTCGCCGACCTCGACGCGGCAAATCTTGGCGACGCCGCGGCATTCTTCAACAAATACTACGCGCCGAACAACGCCATCCTCGTCGTCGTGGGCGATTTCAACGCCACCACCGCGCGCGGCTGGATCACGCAGTACTTCGGCGGCATTCCCCGCGCCGAAACGCCGGCTACTCCCGACCTGACCGAATCGCGGCAGACCGTCGAGCGGCGGGCCAGCCGGATCGATTCACTGGCCAATCGTCCCGCCCTCGGCATTGCCTATCATCTGCCCGAACGGTGGACCCCCGACTGGTTCGCTTTCGGGATGATTGACCAGATCCTGGCCCAAGGACGTGATTCCCGGCTGTATCAGGCGCTGGTCCAGCGGCGCGGTCTCACCGGCGACGTCAGCGCCGGCATCAACTGGGGCCTGGGCAACATGTTTAACTACCAGGGCCCGATGCTCTGGATGGCCTCGATGTACCATGACACCGGCGTCTCCGCCGACACCCTGCTCGGCTCCATCGACTATGAGGTGGAGCAGCTGCGCAGCACGCCGGTCGATGCCGCGACGCTGGCCCGTACCCGAACCAAGATCCGGTCGACGCTGTACGACATGATCGAGTCGCAGAACGGACTCGGCCGGCTCGACCTGCTGGCGTCCTTTGGCCTGTTCGACAACGATCCCGGCCGGATCAACAAGCTGGAGGCGGGATTCCTCGCGGTCACGCCGGAGCAGATCCAGAAGACCGCGCGGGAATACCTGCGGCGGGAAAACCGGACCGTCTACACCATCATCCCCGGCGCAGCAGCGGCCGGTGCGACCGGAGCCAAGTGATGCGCGCCCTGACCCTGAAGCAGACCGGACTGGCGCTGACCGCCATGGCGCTCAGTCTCACCGCGCCACTCAGCGCCCAGAAGGAGGCGCCACCCGCGCCCGGCACTCCGAAAGCCTTCCGGCTGCCACCGCGGAAAACCGTGACGCTGCCCAATGGCATGAAGCTGACCATGGTGCGGTACGGAGTGGTCCCCAAGGTCACGGTGAGCCTGCAGGTCGGCACCGGCGGCATTGACGAGGGGCCGGAACAGGTCCAGCTCTCGGGTCTCACCGCCGATCTGCTGCTGGAAGGCACCGCGACCCGAGCGGCGAGTGACATCTCCCGCCAGGCAGCGGAGATGGGCGGGGCGCTCAGTGCCTTTTCCAGCGACGATGCCGTCTCCCTCGGGGGCGAGGTGCTGGCCGAATTCACCGAGCAGTTCATCGGGCTCGTCGCCGATGTGGCGCAGCATCCCCGTTTCGCGGCGACGGATGTGGACCGGCTGCGCGGCAACCGGGCGCGCGACAATGCGATTGCCCTGAGCCAGCCGGGACAGATCACCCGACAGAAGTTCCGCCAGATGATTTTCGGGGATCACCCGTACGGCCGCGTCTTCCCCACCGACACGATGCTGCAGGGCTACACCGCGGAGCGGGTACGTGCCTTCTATGCCACGAACTACGGCGCGCGCCGGGCTCACCTCTACATCAGCGGCGTCTTCGACCCAGTGAAAGTGGAACGCGCAGTGCGAGCGGCGTTCAGCGGCTGGAGCGCGGGCCAGGCTGCCACCGTCAAACCGCCGACCCCGCGCAGCGGCCGCCAGCTCGAGCTCATCGACCGGCCGGATGCGGTGCAGAGCTCCCTCCGGGTCGGGCTGCCGGTCGCCAATCCGTCGAGCCCCGACTGGATCCGGCTCAGCGTCACTGACGCGATCCTGGGGGGCAGCTTCGGTTCCCGCATCACCAGCAATATCCGCGAGGACAAGGGCTACACCTATTCACCGTTCTCGTTCGTGGGCTCCTGGCCCGGCACCGGCCTCTGGGTGGAAGTGGCTGACGTGACCACCAACGTCACCGGCGCTTCGCTCAAGGAGATCTTCGGCGAAGTGAACCGGCTGCGCACCGAGGCGCCGAGCGAGGCGGAGCTGGGCCGGATCAAGAGCAACATGGCGGGGCTGTTCACCATCCAGAACAGCTCGCGCTTCGGGGTGATCGGTCAGTTGCAATTCGTGGATCAGTACGGACTGGGGGACGGGTACCTCGCGAGCTACGTGCAGCAGGTGCTCTCCGTGACCCCGGCCGATGTGCAGCAGACGGCGGTCAAGTATCTCGATCCATCGAAGATGACCATCACCGTCGTGGGCGACAGGAAGACGGTGGCGCCGCAGCTGGAGCCGTACAGGCCGGGGGTGCCGTAAGAGAGCCGTTGGCCATCAGCCGTTGACCTTCAGAAACAGGCCCCGGCGGATACCTTTCGCCTGACTGCTGACTGCTGACTGCTGAATGCTGACTGCTGATGGCTGACGGCTACCCTCTCCTCCGAGACATCCATGCGTGGCCCACATTCGTTCCTCCTCGGCCTCTGCCTGCTCGCCGCCGCCACTCCGCTTCCCGCGCAGCAGGCGGTGCGTGCTGCCGGTCCCCGCATCGTGGCGCGCTTCCCCGCCAGCCGCAGCAAGGCGCCACTCGACGGCCGCCTGCTGGTCATCTTCTCGACCGATACCAGCGCCGAACCGCGGTTCCAGATTTCCGATATCAGCGAGACCCAGCTCATTTTCGGCCAGGATGTGAATGGCTGGAGACCGGGCACGCCGCTGGTCCTATCCGCCAGCGCACCAGGCTATCCCCTCCGGCTGCTCGGCGACATTCCGGCCGGTCGCTACCGGGTCCAGGCGGTGCTCAATCGCTACGAGACCTTTCACCGTGCCAACGGACACGTTGTAAAGCTCCCGCCGGACAGGGGTGAAGGCCAGCAGTGGAACCGGAAGCCGGGCAATCTCTACAGCAAGCCGCAGTGGCTGGTGGTGGAGCGCGGCATTCGGCGCCTGCCGACGGGCCAGACAGCCGCGGAGGGGACGATCCTCACACTGGATCAGGAGATCCCCGCGATCCCGCCCCCCGCCGACACGAAGTACGTCCGCCACGAACGCATCCAGTCGAAGCTGCTCTCCGACTTCTGGGGCCGGCCAATGTACCTCGGCGCCCACGTCCTGCTTCCGGAGGGATTCGACCGTCACCCGAACGCGCGCTATCCCCTCGTCATCGATCATGGACACTTCCCCGCCACTTTCGAAGGGTGGAGGGAAACACCGCCGGATACGACGATCGCGCCGGAGTACAGTGAGCGCTTTCACCTCCCCGCCTACAACCGGATCCAGGAAGCAGAGGCGTACCGGTTCTACCAGGAATGGACCGGACTGGGCTTTCCCCGGGCGCTGCTCATCCAGATCCAGCACCCGACACCGTACTACGACGACTCCTACGCGGTGAACTCCGCCGCCAACGGCCCGTACGGCGACGCGATCATGCGGGAACTGGTGCCTTATCTGGAGAAGAAGTATCGCGGCATCGGTCAAGGCTACGCCCGCTTTGCCTACGGCGGCTCGACCGGCGGATGGGAGGCGATGGCGGTGCAGCTGTTCTATCCCGACGACTTCAATGGCGTGTGGGTCGCCTGCCCCGATCCGGTCGATTTCCGGCAGTACACCATCATCAACATCTACGACGATACCAACGCCTACTTCGCCGCCAGCCGGTGGAAGCGGATCGAGCGACCGGCCCACCGGGATTACCTCGGCAACATCAGCACGACGGTCCTGCAGTCCAACCAGCTCGAGGATGTCCTTGCTTCCCGCGGTCGCTCCGGCGGACAGTGGGATGTCTGGCAGTCGGTCTACAGTCCGGTCGACAAAGACGGCTATCCGCAGCCGATCTGGAACAAGCGCACCGGCATGATCGATCACGCCGTCGCCCGGTACTGGCGCGATCACTACGACCTCGGCTGGATGCTGCGGCGGGATTGGGCGACGCTGGGCCCGAAGGTACGGGGCAAGCTGCACATCTATGTGGGCGAGGCGGACAACTACTACCTGAACAACGCCGTCTACCTGGTCGAGGACATCCTGAAATC
>JANOFA010000838.1:0-1009 GCA_031413355.1 Gemmatimonadota bacterium
GAGCGGTCGAGGTGCTGAAGACCCCGATGGATCAGCGCCCGATCCCAACGGCCACGATCCTGGTCTGCGAGCAGCACGGGAATGCCGTCGGTGCCAAGCCGGGTGGGAAACCGTGCGGCGAGAAAACAGAAGAGCGCCGCGAGCGCATACACCTTTGGCGCGGAGGTGTCGGAACGCTGCAGCAGCAGCTCCGCCAATCGGAGCGCCTCATGGCACAGCTCCTGGCGCACCAGTTCGTCGCCCTCGTGCGCGGTGTGACCCTCGGTGAAGGTGAGATAGAGGACGTCCAGTACGGCATCCAGGCGACTGGCGATTTCGTCGGCCGGCGGCAACTCCACCGGCGCATGAATCTCCCGCAGGAGCTTTCTCGCACGTGCCAGCCGCTGGGCAATCGCGATTTCATCGCTCAGGAAGGCTCGGCCGATCTCGCGGACGCTGAGGCCGCTGGCGATCTTCAGCGTCAGGGCAACGCGGGAGATGCGAGGCAGGGCGGGGTGGCAACAGAGAAAGATCAGGCGAAGCTGATCGTCGGCGAGCGGGTCGCTATCGGCGTGAGCAGGTGCCGCGTCTTCCAGCGAGGCGGTGAGCTCGGCCTGGAGTGCGCTTTCCATCTGGGCCGAGACCCGGTCGCGGCGGAGCAGGTCGATGGCCTTCCGCCGCGCGACTTCGACGAGCCAGGCGCCCGGGTTGTCGGGCACACCGGACTGGGGCCAGTGCTTCAGCGCCGCCAGCAGCGCCTCCGAGGCGACATCTTCGGCCACGCCGAGGCGCTCGGCGCCGAGCCGGCGGGTAAGGAAGGCGACGAGTCGGGTGTATTCGGTGCGGAAGAGGTGATCGACCAGCGGCGGGACCGGGTCTGGTCCGGTCGAGTCGGGGGGTGGCGACATGTTTCTCCCGCCGACCGGAGCCTTTCGGGGATCGCCGGGGAAATGCTCACAAACTTTGATCTGCAATACCGGCTCCGCGATTACCTTCAAAAGATCTCGAAGAACTACGACTTTGTTTTGAT
>JANOFA010000839.1:0-3536 GCA_031413355.1 Gemmatimonadota bacterium
CGTGGGTGGCGCGGTACCTGTCACAAGTCGCGCGGCCGCTCTGATCCACCCCGGAAGCGGCGAACCCGGCGCGGCATATGCCGCGCTCGCCAGTCCGAGTGAAAGGAAGATGCCAGCCGCCAGTCGGCCCCAGGCAACGCCGCCCGTACGGGCCCGGGCGATGATCGCGTCGGCCGAGATGGAGGGTGGCTGGTGGTCGACCTGGCGCAGGAGCGACCTGAGCTCGTCATTTTCCCGCTCCGCTGCCCTCACTGCCCGGCGACAACCCGGGCAGCCAGAAAGGTGGGCCTGGACCGTCGAGTGCTCCGATGCCCCCAGCCCGCCGTGGAGCAGGCGCTGGATCCGCTCGTCGTCAAGATGCGTCACGGGCCGCTCCATAGGTGTCCCGGAAAGCTCGCCGTGCCCGGGCCAGAAGAGTGCCGACACTGGATTCATTCAGCCCCAGCGCAATCGCCATATCGTGGTAGCTGTACCCTTCCGCCCACAGCAGCAGGAGGCTTCGCTCCCGGTCCGCCAGCCCGTCGAGTGTCGCGCGTACCCGCTCACTCGCCTCCCGGTCCAGCATGGCCTGATCGGGTGGCGGCGGCGGGTCGGCCTGCGACGCTTCACCGCGTGTCACGGTCAACAACCGCGCGCGCCGGCTCCGGGTCGAGCGCTCATTGCGGAACAGGTTCATCGCCACGCTGAGCAACCACGCCTCCGGTGCATCGGGGAACGAACCCCGCCGGTAGAGCCGGATGAACGACTCCTGGGCGAGATCGGCCGCCAACTCCGGTTCGCCGGACAGGCGATCCAGGTAGCGGAACAGCCGCTGGAATTGGGAGCCGAACAGGTCCACGAACTGGTCGTGGAACACGCTTGATGTTTCGCTCAGCGGACCCACTCCCTTCGAACCGGATGCTACCCACCCCGTGGTTGGTCTGAGCGGGCCCCCGGGGGCCCCGAACTGCCCCCATCACCTGCACGCAGAAGGAACCAGCGAGACGACGATCTTGTGACAGGGCGGGAGCGCTGCGGGCCTCAGAACGTCCAGTCGAGGCCCACGACGAGCGGAGCGCGGGCCCGCAGCTCGATGCCGGCGAAACCGGCCGGGGTGTCGCGGCGAGCGTAGGTGAGGAGGTTCCTGCGATTCAGGACGTTTGTCATTGTGCCGAAGAGGGCGACGGTCCCGGCCCGTCCCCCGATCCCCAGCTCCCATTCCTTCCGCAGGCCAATGTCGACCCGGAAATACGCCGGGAGCGCCAGCCCGCCCAGCGCCTGCCCGTTATGGTTCGGGCTGCCGGCAAATTCACAACCCCGATCGAGGAGGGTACAGGATTCGGAGTTCACCCCCCCGACAACCGCAGTTCCCCGGCGCCCGTACACGCCGGTTGCGCTCACGCGGAGCGAGAGTGAGGCAAGCGGCATGAGGGTCACACCAGCCTCGAGCTGGTGGGCAGCCCCGTGGCTGGGGACATAGCTGGTGTCGCCATACTGATACCGAACCCGCTGGAATCCGTAGCTCGCAAGGACGCCCAGTCGTCGCGTACTCAGTCCGGCCTCCAATGACACGCCATGCGACCGACCGGAACCGACGGCGTAGCCGGCCGTCGCTACCGGCTCCCCATCCCGCGGCGCAACCAGCACCAGGCCGCCGAGGTGTCGCGCATATGCCTGAATCGCCAGGTGCACCCCTGGCCGCGGCCGGAGATCCGCCGAGAGCGTTGCCTGGTCGCTCCGTGCCACTGGGATTCCCGTAGCGCCGGCGGCGACGAAGAGGTCGACCGGGAAAACGGTCCCGACAATGGATTCGGCATTGCGCAACGACTGGGCGAACTGGTGCGAACGGTCGTACCCGCCCGCGAGGCTCAACACCGGCGATACTCTCCAGTCCAGGGTGGCCCCGGGTGACAGGTGGAGACCTCCCGGGGCCGCGGTGAGTGACGCACCCACCCGGAGCTGAACCCGATCGTTCACCGGTCGGGTGTGCTGGGCAAAGGCGGTAGCCAGAGGCGTCCGGCCATCGAGCCCCCACGACGGCCTCGCGACGGTATCAGAATCGATTCGATAGCTCGTCCTGCTGTACTCGGCGCGCAATCCGAGCAGACTGGAGCCGCCGAGCGAGGGAGCTTCCCTCGTCAGCAGCAGGCCGATGTCACGCCGCCCGCCGGCGACGTCGAAGGCGCCGCTCTCGGCGGCCCACTCCGCGCTGGCATCCCCTGTCGCAAGCCAGCTCAGCACACGCAGGGTCGAGCCCCGTGTGCTCCCTTGCCACTCAAGCCCGACTGATCGGCTATGCCATGAGAATGCGTTTCGGAGCTTCCCACCGGGTGCCTGGCTCGCGGGACCGACCCTTGCGGCCGCGCTGAGCCCGTTCCTGCCCTCGTACCCCAGCAGGCGGAATCGCCCGCCGAGGGCCGGCACTTCCAGCTTCAGCAGCCCGTCCCCGGTACCGCCATTGAGGTAGGAGGGCTCGGGCTTGGGCGAAACATCGCCGGCAAAGCCCGACCGCAGGCTCACCAGATACCCCCCTTCCCGGGTACCGAGCGGCCCATCGATGGTCACTCGGGCCTGAGTGGTGCTGAGGCTGCCTCGGGCCGTAGAGCGAGTACCGGGAGCACGAGTGGTGGCCGCGACGATGCCGGCAAGGGAATGGGTCTGGGTGAGCGCGGGGCCGGAGGACCAGAGGTGCATTCCGGCGATTGCATCGGGGTTCCAGGCGCTGAAGAGCCCAGCGCTGTGGTAGGGACTGAAGACCGGAATCCCGTCGAGTAGGTACGCCACCTGGTCCGAACCGCCGCCCCGGAGGTTCACGCCGCTGGGCGACTCAGGTGACACAATTACATCACCCCCGCTGATCGCCCGGAACACGTCCGGCTCCGAGAGCCGGCCATCCTGCCGGACGGCGGCGATTGAGGTGGCCCGGTCGCCAAAGGTGGTGGTATCGTCGGCACCGATCCCGCGGACCGCCACAGGCGCATGAACCGCAAGTGGGGCGAGGGAGAGCGGAGCCGGTCGCAACGAGACGTTGATCTCCAACTCCCCCGCGGAGGGCACCAGCGCATCCATCAGGCGGGGGGCATGACCGATGAACCGGACCGTGAGTCGCTGGGGGCCGTTCGGTACCTGGTGGAGCAGATATTGGCCGCGGGGATCGGTGACGACGGTGCGGTTCAGGAGCGAGAGCGCCACGAGCGCGCCCACAATCGGCTCCCCCGACTCCTCATCCACCACGGTCCCGCGAATGGTGGCTTGAGGCGCCTGGGCCTGCAGCAGAACCTGAACAGCCGCCACCAGCAGCAGTGACATCCGCACGCTCCATGGTCGGGGATCCGAGGGCCCGACAGGGCCGACCCTTCCCAAGATGTGAACTCATCCGCACTGCAGGCAAGTAGGAGGGTTGTTACTTGCCAATTCCTGCTGTCGCACTGGCACCACACCCGCCGGGAGCGGGAGCAGCGGGAAGGTCCGGGTCAGCCGCGGGGGCGATACACTCCCCACGCCGCACGCAGCGTATCGCTCATCTCCCCCAGCGTGGCGCGGGCCCGCACCGCCTC
>JANOFA010000840.1:0-1459 GCA_031413355.1 Gemmatimonadota bacterium
GTCCGGTGTGACAGGTGTCGGCGTGCCGGGAGGGGCGTCAGCATCTGCGGGACAGCGGAGTGACAGTTGTCGCAGCATGACAGGGTCAGGCGGAGGCGCAGATGTCTGGAGCAGCCGTGCGAGAGCGTCGGCATTGGACCCGGAGCACTCGCCGCCTGGGCATCGGAAGCGGTATCGCGATGCTGGCGGTCGGGATCCTCTACCTTGCCACGATCGCGCTCTGGCTCTTCATCGAGGCGACCCCGCTGGAGCCGATTGGGGATCCCTTTCTTGCCGTCATGGAAGGTCTCACGATGGTGTCCGCCCTGGCGCTGCTCGGTCTCGTCACGGCCATCTGGGGCTTTGCCGAGCGTGCGCACCGTCTGCCTGGGATTCTCACGCTGATACTTGGCGCCGTGGCGGCGTCTCTGACCATGGCGGTACACTTCGTTCAGCTGACCGCCATCCGTCAACTCTGGCGCGCCGGACAGCTGCCCGACTACCGGCTGGTGTGGCCATCCACCACCCTGGCGGTGGAGTACTTCGCGTGGGATGTGCTCGTCGGCGGCACCATGGTCTTTGCCAGCTTTGCCCTCGCGGGCGGACCCAAATCCATGCCGGCACGCCGCGCGATGCTGATCGGCGGCGCGCTGTGCCTGCTTGGCCTGGTGGGACCGGGCTCCGGACGAATGATCCTGCAGAACATCGCCGTCACCGGGTACGCCATCTTTCTGCCCATCGCTTGCGCGCTCACCGCGCGCATCTTTCACTCGGCCCCACCATCCAGCGATGGCGCCGCCTGACCACCGCATGATCGTTCTGGAACGCAGCTATCCCCGGACTGGCACCGCTCTTCATCCCCTGATCGAGGCTCCCGGAGGCTGACAAGCCATCCGTGCCGGGGAGTGCACTACGCCCCAGCGCCCACGCAGGAGCGTCAGCGACCGGTTCCGCGTAGACTTCAGCCATGCAGCCCAACAACCTTCACGACCAGAACTTCCTGGTGACCGGCGCCAGTTCGGGGATCGGCCTGCCCCTCGTCGAGCTACTCGCCGCCCGCGGCGCCCGGGTCATCGCGGCGGCGCGCTCCGCCGAGCGGGCCGGGTCGGCGCTGGATGCGGTGCGCGCCCGCGTGCCTCATGCCCGGATCTCCTTCCTGCACCTGGACGTGGCGGATTTCTCCTCGGTGCGTCGCGCTGCAGACCAGGTGCTGAGCGAGAGCCAGGGACTCGATGTGCTGGTGAACAACGCCGGCGTGGCCGTCACCAGCGGGGTGAGCCCGGACGGCTTCGACCTGACGTACGCCACCAATCATCTTGGCCCTTTCCTCCTTACCAACCTGCTGTTGCCCAGGATCCGTGAGGCGCCGCACGGCAGGATCGTCAACGTGTCGAGCAAGGCACATCTGTCGGTCCGGCGCATCAACTGGTCGGGACTGGAGCGAAGCACCACGCCGACGACTGGCGGGCTCGGGGACTAC
>JANOFA010000841.1:0-14364 GCA_031413355.1 Gemmatimonadota bacterium
TGATTTTTAATTTCCCTCCCGCGCGCATTTACCTCGGCGATGGCGGTGCCTACTTGATCGGGTTCACGATCGCCGCGCTCTCGGTGTCCAGTTCACACAAGGGATCGGTGGCCGTGGCGTTGCTGGTGACGCTGGTCGGACTGGGATTGCCGATTCTCGATACCTCGTTCGCATTGGCGCGGCGGGCGTTGCGCGGGTTCCCGATTTTTCATGCGGATGACGAGCACGTTCACCACCGACTCGAGAGGATGGGCATTTCCAAACGGCGAATCCTGCTCGGCCTCTATGGCATCTGCGTGATCCTGTCGCTCATCGGGCTCACGATTTTCTGGAACCAGGGAGGAACCGTGCCGATCGCGATCGGGATGGGCGTGTTTTTTCTCATGGTCCTCGGCGTCATGCGGCACTTCCTGCGCGTGCGGAGCTGGCAGGATGCACACCACCAGATGAAGCGGGTGCTGAGCCGCCGGCAGGCGGTGCAGTACACGGTGCTCCAGGCAAAACTGCTCGGACTCGAGGTGGAGCGATGTGCGACCGGGGAGGAGTTCATGCGCGTGCTGGGTTCAGCAGCCAGATCGCCCACACCCCGCCCACCAGCGCGAATGGCAGCGAGAGCATCACGATGGCCGTCTCTGCCAGCGTCCCGAAAGTGAGATAGAGCAGCAGCGCGATCAATCCCAGCGTGAGCGGGACGACGACCTGCAGCCGCGCCTTGACCCGCTCCAGCGCCTCGTACTGCCCACTCCACTCCAGCCGGTAGCCGGGCGGGAGCTTCACCTCCCGGGCAACGATCCCCTTGGCCTCCGCAACGTACCCGCCGATATCCCGACCCCGCACGTCGATCGACACGAGGTCATTGAGCTGGCCATTCTCGCTCCGGATCATCGGTGCGCCCGGCGCGAATCCGATCTGCGCCACCTGCGCCAGCGGGATCTGCATCCCCTCCGCCCCGCTCACCAGCAACCGCCCTATCGCCGCCGGACTGTCCCGGAAATCCCGGGCATACCGCACCTGCACCGGATAGCGTTCGCGCCCCTGCACGGTTGTCGTGACCTGATCGCCGCCGAGCGCCATCGCCAACGTCGCTTGCGCATCGGCAACCGTGAGCCCATATCGCCCCAGCGCCTCCGGGTCCGGCCGGATATCCAGGTAGCGTCCGCCGAACGACCGCTCGGCGTAGATGCTCGCGGTCCCGCGCAGCGAGGACAGCGCCCCCTCGACGTCGTGCCCGATCCGCTGGATGACCTCCAGGTCCGGGCCGAAGATCTTCACGCCGAGCGAGGTGCGGATGCCGGTCGAGAGCATGTCGGTGCGGTTCTTGATCGGCATGGTCCAGCTGTTGACCGCACCGATGATCCGCAGCCGCTGGTCCATCTCGGCCACCAGCTTCTCCTGGGTCATGCCGGGACGCCACTCGGAGGGCGGCTTCAGATTCACGGTCGTCTCCACCATCGACATCGGCGCCCAGTCGGTGGCGGTGCTCGCCCGGCCCGCCTTGCCCCAGACGGATTCGACCTCCGGGAAGCTCATCAGGATGCTGTCCTCCACCTGCAGCAGGCGCCGTTGCTGGGTGAGCGAGACGCTGGGCAGGGTGTTGGGCATGAACATCAGGCTGCCCTCGTTCAGCGGCGGCATGAACTCGCTGCCGAGCCGCCGGAACGGGAGCACCGTGAGCACCAACAGCACGGTCGCGATCGCGAGCACGCTCAGCCGAAAGCGCAACGCCAACCGCAGCACCGGCCGGTACAGCGCCGCCGCCCAGCGGTTGAGCGGATTGGAGAGCTCGGGCCGGATCTTCCCCCGCACGAAGAACCCCATCAGCACCGGCACCAGCGTCACCGAGAGCAGCGCCGCCGTGGCCATCGCGAAGGTCTTGGTCAGCGCCAGTGGCCGGAACAGTCGCCCCTCCTGATCCTCCAGCGCGAAGACCGGCAGGAACGAGAGCGTGATGATGAGCAGTGACATAAACAGAGCCGGACCGACCTCCTTTGAGGCGGCCAGCACCCGCTCCCAGTGCGGCCGGTCGGGCTCATGCTCGATGTGCTTGTGCAGATTCTCGATCATCACGATCGCAGCATCGATCATCGCCCCGATGGCGATCGCGATCCCGCCCAGCGACATGATATTCGCGTTGATCCCCATCCACCGGATCAGCGCAAGTGACGCCAGGATGCCCAGCGGCAGCGTGACGATGGCGACCAGCGCGCTCCGCAGATGCAGCAGGAAGAGGGCGCAGACCAGCGCCACGATCAGCGACTCTTCCAGCAGGGTGCGGAGCAGCGTCTGCAGCGAGCGATGAATGAGGTCGGTGCGATCGTAGGTGGTGACGATGTGCACCCCCGGCGGGAGCGAGGGGGCCAGCGCCGCCAGCCGCGCCTTCACCCCGGAGACCACATCGAGCGCATTCGCGCCGATACGCATGACCACGACACCACCGACCGCCTCGCCTTTCCCGTTCAGCTCCGCGATCCCGACCCGGAGATCGGCGCCGAGCGTCACATCAGCCACATCGCCGACCCGCACCGGACGGCCGCCGTCACCCACCGCCACGGTGACCTTCGCGATATCCTCGACGCCCCGGAAATAGCCCAGTCCGCGGATGGCGTAGTCGCTCCCCGCCACCTCTACCGTGCGGGCACCGACATCCTGATTCGCCCCCCGCACCGCCTCCGTGATCTGTTGCGCGGTGACGCCGTAGGACTGGAGCCGCACGGGATCGAGCAGTACCTGGTACTGCCGCACGAAGCCCCCGATGCTGGCGACTTCGGCGACACCGGGGACGCCTTGCAGGGCGTAGCGCAATTGGAAGTCCTGCACCGAACGGAGCTGGGCCGGCGAATAGCCGTCACCTTCCACCGCGTACTGATAGACCCAGCCCACACCGGTGGCGTCCGGACCAAGTTCCGTCTTCGCTCCCGCCGGGAGACGCGACTGGACCGCACTCAGCCGCTCCAGCACCCGCGAGCGGGCCCAGTAGAGATCGGTGCCTTCCGCAAAGATCACGTACACAAACGAAGTGCTGAACATCGACTGCCCCCGCACCACTTTCACTTTCGGCACACCGAGCAGTGCGGTGACCAGCGGGTAGGTGACCTGGTTCTCCACCACCTGCGGCGCCTGACCCGGGTAGTCGGTGTAGATAATCACCTGCACATCCGAGAGATCGGGGATCGCGTCCACCGGCATCGAGCGCACATAGAGCGCCCCGGCGATCAGCAGCGCCAGTCCGGCCACGGCGACCAGGCCTCGGCGCGAAAGCGACCAGGTGATCAGCTTGCCGATCATGGCTTGCTCCCCTCGACGGTCGGACGGTCAGGCGGTCGGACGGTCGACCGGTCGGACGATCCGTCCGTCTGACCGCCTGACCGCCCGTCCGTCTGACCGCCCATCCCACCCATGTTCAGCCCCATCCCCATCTGCAGCATGAGTCCCTGCATCGCGGCGGCAAGGTTGGTCTCCGAGTCGAGCAGGTAGGTCGCCGACGCCACCACCTCATCGCCGACCTTGAGGCCGTCCCGGATCTCGATGAGCGAATCCCCCCGTGCACCGACCGTGACTTCGCGCGGCATGAAGCTGCCGTCGCCCCGGTTCACGAACACCAGGTTGCTGGTGCCGGTCGGCAGCACCGCCTCCAGCGGGACCGACAGCGCGGACAGCTCCGTTGGGGCGAGTTCGACCGTGGCATACATCCCGGGCCGAAGCTGCCCGTCATGATTGGTCACCTCGACCCGGGCGGTGAGCGTCCGGGTCTTCTCGTCCACCGTCGGCTGGATGAAGGTCACCCTCCCCGGATAGCGCCGGCCCGGCAGCGCGCCGATCGAAACCATCACCGGGCTCCCGATCCGTACCACCGGCGCATCCATCTCGAATACCGCCACATTCACCCACAGGATGCTCCGATCGGCGATGAGAAAGAGATTGTCGCCGGCGTGAATCGCCTGGCCCAGGATTACCATCTTCTCCGCGATCTCCCCGGTGCGTGGTGCCCGCAGCGCGAGCGTCCGGCGCGACTGCCCGCTCCGGTCCAGCTCGGCGATTTCCTGTTCCGGGATGTCCCACAGCGCGAGCCGATGGCGCGCGGCGGCCATCAGCGTCGCATCGCCCAGCCGGCGCGCCGCCAGGTACTCCTCCTGCCCGCTGACCAGCTCCGGCGAGTAGATGGCGAGCAGCACGTCGCCCGCCTGCACCGGTTTCCCGACGTAGTCCGCGCTCAGTTGCTCCACCCAGCCAGTGATGCGCGCGTTCACGTAACTACGCCGCGGTTCGGCGTAGGTCAGCGCCCCAGTGAGCCGAATCGACCCGCGCACCGGCCGCCGCGCCGCCCGCGCGAAGCTGAGGCCGAGCCGTGCTGCCGCCACCCGATCCAGCGCGACACCGGAGTCGCCCGACATGTTCATGCCGGCCATGCCGGGCATGTCGGCCATGCCCTGCGATGATTGAGCCGCCCCCGGTGCCATGCCGGGCATCCCCGCCATATCCCCTCCAGCAGGCGGCGCGGCCTTGCCGCACGCGCTCAGCGCAACAACGAGCATCCCTGCGACAAAACGAACGCGTTGGAGTCCTGTGAACTGACGCGGGATCATGGGGCATTCTCCGGCCCAAGCAGCTGCTCGAGCATGACAAGATGAGTGAGGTGCTCGGCGGCCACCTCGGCCGCCTCCAGTTCCGCGTGGTAGTGCGTGTCCAGCGCGGCGAAGACACTGAGGAAGTCGCTCTGCCCGATGCGATAGCCTCGGAGCGCGGCGCCCACACCTTCACGCGTGAGTGGCAGCACGCTGCGCACCAGCAGGCGCAACCGCACCGCGCCCGCCCGCGCATCCGCGAGCGCACGCTCCAGCTCGGCGCCAAGCACCGCATGGTCCGCCTCCAGTCCGCGGCGGGCCGCGTCCGCATCCAGCCGCGCGGCCTGGGCGAGCTGTCGCTGGTTCCGGCCCGCCCGGAGCGGGATCCGGATGCCCACGAACGCCGAGAAGAAATCGCTGCCCAGCGGCCGGGCACCGTATCGGGTCGACAGCTCGAAGTCGGGGCGCGCTGTCAACGCCTCGGCACGGGCCGTCGCGTCGGCGGCTTCGATGGCTGCCCGGCCCGCCTCCAGCCGGGGGTGGGTGTCGAGTGGATCAGCCAGGGCCAGGTGCAGCGCAGGGGCCGACTCCCCATCCTCGAGTGTGGTCGTGACGCTGTCGGCATTGATGGGGAGGACCGGCAGGTCCTCGGGCGCTTCGATGCCACGGGCGGCGCGAATGTCCGCCCGGAGGCCGGACTCGTCGGCCTGCATCGACGCCTGCTCGGTCACCAGGCGTGCGAGGGCAATCCGCGCCTGCAGCGGATCGGACTGCGGGACGCTGCCGGTGCCGTAGCGCGCGGTGGAGATCTCCACCGCGGTTTCCAGCAGGAGGCGCTGTGCCGCGAGCGACTGCTGCGCGGTGATCACAAAGCGCAGCCGGTAGTACAGCATCGCCACCCGGACCACCACCTCGCGCCGCAGCATTGACGTTTCGGCGTCGGCGCCGCGGGCCATCGCGCGAGCGGCGCCGGTGCGTGCGCCGAGGCTGCCGGGCCAGGGGAACTGCTGGGAGACTTCGACGTCGACTTCGGTAAAGTCGCTGCTGTGGAAGCCGAAGCCCGGCAGGGTGAGGTTCATGACCCCGAGGTTCAGCATCGGGTCGGGCAGAGCGCCGGCGGGGCGAATGCGGCTCGCGGCGGCCCGCGCCCGCGCGTCGCTCTGCAGCACCGCAGGGGCGGAAGCGATCGCTTCGGCGGTAAGCCGGGCGAGCAGCGAGTCGCCTGCGACCGGTGACTGAGCCGACACCCGCACAGTCGTGAGCACTCCACCGAGCAGTAGGAGCAGCCAGGAACGGTGATGATTCATGACTCACCCCGCACCGGTGCCACGGTGGCCGGAGAATTGATGCACATGGAGATACGCTCCCAATCGCGAAGTCGAGAATGGCCTGCGGACGATTGTCCGCATGGTTGAGCCGGACCCGGGCGCAGATGCGCCGGGCCTATCTGTGGCTGGTACTCGACTTCAGACGATGGGAGGGGGC
This sequence comes from Gemmatimonadota bacterium, assembly GCA_031413355.1. Lineage (GTDB taxonomy): Bacteria > Gemmatimonadota > Gemmatimonadetes > Gemmatimonadales > GWC2-71-9 > JADJOM01. Next base: position 6,048 of record JANOFA010000841.1, read on the forward strand.
TGCGGCGGGGCGACGTCGTCGCCGGCAAAGAGTGAGGCGGGGATGGAGAAGTTGGTGGGGCTTGGGCTTCCAGGAGCGAAGAGCTGCACCGCAACCTGCAGTACCACCGGTGTGGGTGGGGCGCAGACCACCATCAGGGCACAATCCTGCGGAGTCCTGGAGTGTTGCTTATCGTGCTCGTCCGTCATGTCCGCCATCGGCATGGCGCACTCCTCTGCGGGCTGCACGCTTCCGCGCATGCACAACCCGGCGCCCGCGAGGGGGCCGAGCTGGACCAGCAGGAGAAGAGCAGCGATGCAGGAGCGCATGGCCGTCAGTGTACCGGGTAGTTCACGTTGGGTCAAGTTCAGCATGCAGTGGTCAGGGAATGGCGTGAGACATTCCTCACGCCCCGCCTTCCTGCCATCCCTCCCCCCCACCTATTCTTCCTGCTCACCCGCCACCGGACCCCATGCATCCGCTTGAGAGCTACCTCAAGTCCCTGCACGATATCCACCTCTCCGGCCAGGCCGTCCCCGAGACGTCCTACTACGGGCCACTCGCTGAGCTGCTGAACGAGCTGGGCAAGTCGCTCAACCCCAAGGTCTCCTGCGTCATCAACCTGAAGAACCAGGGCGCCGGCATTCCTGACGGCGGCCTCTTCACCGCCGATCAGTTGAAGGCGCAAAAGCAGAAGAAGACGGCCAAGGGGGAGGACGGCCCACCGCCCGCTCGTGGGGTGATCGAAATCAAGGGAACCGATGCCGACGTGATGAAGACCGCGAGCGGTGAGCAGGTGGCGAAGTACCTCAAGCGCTACGGTCAGGTGCTCGTCACCAACTACCGCGATTTTGTGCTGGTCACTCGCGGCCCCGATAGTGAACGGCAGATCGGTGAGCGGTACATCATCGCCCCGAACGACAAGGCCTTCTGGAAGGCCGCCGCCCACCCGCAGGTCACTATAGCAGCTCACGACGTGCGCTGCGCCGAGTACCTCAAGCGGGTCATGCTCCACCGGGCACAGATCGACGATCCCAAGGACCTCGCCTGGTTCCTCGCCTCCTACGCCCGCGATGCGTTGGCCCGCATCGAAGCCGACGCCGACCAGCCCGGTCTCGCCACCATCCGCAAGGCGCTGGAGCAGGCCCTCGGCATCAGCTTCTCCGGCGAGAAGGGCGAGCACTTCTTCCGCTCCACCCTGGTCCAGACCCTGTTCTACGGGATGTTTTCCGCCTGGGTCCTCTGGTCCCGGCAGCATCCGCCCAGCGACCGCAAGGCGCGGTTCCACTGGAAGGAAGCCGCCTGGACCCTGCACGTCCCCGCCATCAAGGTGCTGTTCGAGCAGCTCGCCACGCCGACCAAGCTGGGCCAGCTGGACCTGGTCGAAGTACTGGAGTGGAGCGAGGAAGCGCTGAACCGGGTCGATCGCGCCGCCTTCTTCAAGACCTTTGAGCAGGCGCAGGCGGTGCAGTACTTCTATGAACCCTTCCTCGAAGCCTTCGACCCCGAACTCCGCAAGGAACTTGGCGTCTGGTACACCCCGCACGAGGTGGTGCAGTACATGGTGGCGCGGGTCGATACCGTGCTGCGGGAGGAGTTGAAGATTTCCGATGGCCTGGCCGACCCGCGCGTCGTCGTGCTTGATCCCTGCTGCGGCACCGGCGCCTACCTGGTCGAGGTGCTGCGGAGGATTTCCGAGACCCTCAAGGAGAAGGGCGGCGACGCACTGCTCGCCCATGATCTCAAGGAAGCCGCCATCAACCGGATCTTCGGCTTCGAGATCCTGCCAGCGCCATTCGTCGTCTCTCACCTTCAACTCAACCTGATGCTGCAGCAGGCCGGCGCACCGATCGACGCCGAGAGCGACGAGCGGGTGGGGGTCTATCTCACCAACGCGCTCACTGGCTGGGAGCCGCCGACCGGCGCGAAACAGCAGCTCATGTGGGATGAACTCGAAGCGGAGCGAGATGCCGCCGACCAGGTCAAGCGGGAGAAGAAGATTCTGGTCATCCTGGGCAACCCGCCGTACAACGGCTTTGCCGGGCTCGCGGTGGACGAGGAGCGCAACCTGGTCGAGGCCTACCGCACCACCAAGCTGGCGCCGAAGCCACAGGGCCAGGGGCTCAACGACCTCTACGTGCGGTTCTTCCGGATGGCGGAGCGGAAGATCGTGGACGGATCGGGCGAGGGGGTGGTCTGCTTCATCTCCAACTACTCCTGGCTCGATGGGTTGAGCTTTACCGGGATGCGGGAGCGGTATCTCAATGTGTTCGACAAGATCTGGATTGATTGTTTGAACGGTGACAAGTACAAGACCGGGAAGTTGACGCCGGAAGGCGCGCCTGATCCGAGCATTTTCTCCACAGAGCAGAACCGCGAAGGGATTCAGGTCGGGACGTCGGTGGCGCTATTGGTGCGGCGGGGGAAGCACGAAGCGGGAGCGCGCGTGCAGTTCCGCCACCTCTGGGGTGACGCCAAGCGAGCGCAACTGACCGCGAATGCTGAGGGAAAGGGAAATCTCGAGCGCACGGCACTTTCCCCCGAGGCCGCACTGGGATTCCCGCTCATCCCGACGAGTGTAGCACCAGCCTATCTCACCTGGCCGCGCCTTCCGGAACTTTTCCCGATCTCATTCCCCGGTGTGAAGACCAGTCGGGACGACGTGGTGGTCGCCATCGATCGTGAGCGGCTGGTGGAACGGATGGAGCAGTACTTCGATCCTGATCTCTCCGACACCGCGATCGCCGGCCTGATGCCGGGTGCCATGGAGCCGAGCGGGCGGTTCGACCCCATTGCCACTCGGAAGCTCCTGGTCAGGCGTGGCTTCAAGCCAGACGGCATCCGGCCGTATCTCTACCGCCCGATGGACGTGCGTTGGATCTACTGGGAACCTGAAACGAAGTTGCTCGATGAGAAGCGGGAGGACTACGTGCCGCACGTGTTCGCTGGCAATTGGTGGTTGATCACTCAACAGAAGCCCAGGCGGGAGTGGTCTGAGCCCCAATTCGCTACAACGACGACGTGTCTGGACGTGATGGATCGCAGCGCCTCGTGCTTCCCTCTCTATCTCAATCCGGCCCACGCCCAAGTCGACCTGCTTGGCCTGGCACCGAAGGAGATCGGGCTACCCAACATCTCGCCCACCGCCTTTGACTATGTCGAAAATCTTCCGGCGCCGGAACAGGCGCTGTTCTTTCACTCACTCGCCATCCTCCATGCGCCATCGTACCGCACCGAGAATCAGGGCGCGCTGCGTCAGGACTGGCCGCGGGTGCCGCTGCCAAAGACCGAGCTTCGGCTCATGGCGGGGTACGCACTTGGCTGGCGCCTCGCGCTGCTGCTTGACCCCACGCAGGAGGTATTTCCCACCGAGAACGGGGTGCTTACACACCTGAAGCAGCTCGGCCCCATCGCGCGGCAGGACGGTAAGAGCATCAACACCAAGGCGGGAGATCTCAAGCTCACCGCCGGCTGGGGCCACCATGGCAAGGGCGGCGTCACGATGCCAGGCCGCGGCAAGGTCATCAACCGTGCCTATACAAAGGAGGAGCGGGCCGCTCTCGATCAGGCCGAGTTGAGAAAGAAGACATGGCCGGCGCTGCTGGGCGACACCACCGTCGATGTCCTTCTGAACGACACCGCCTGCTGGACTAACATCCCGCTCAAGGTCTGGGAGTACACCATCGGCGGCTATCAGGTCCTCAAGAAGTGGCTCTCCTATCGGGAGCACGCGCTCCTGGGCCGCTCGCTGACGGTGGAGGAGGCGCGCTATGTGACGGAGATGGCCCGCCGCATCACCGCCATCCTCCTCCTGGGACCGGATCTGGACAAGAATTATGAGGCGGTGAAACGGGAGACGTGGGCGTGGCCGGGGTGAAGACGGGCACCACCGACTGTCCTCACCTCTGTCATGTCGAATCACGTCGCGCGTTGCTGCCAGGTGACTTCCACCGGACATGGACTGTCTTCCGACAGGTGGCGTGGACCACGCCGTCACCGCCACGCAACTCGACATCGAACTCGTGCTCGACCTTCCCCTGGGTCATCGCGGCGGTACGGAGCTGGGCGACGAGGGTCGTGGCGAGCTGGAATGTGGCCCGGAGGGTCGATCGTCCGGGCCGCAGGAACCGGATCGTGGCCGCCTTGTCCCAGACGACGAAGTCCGGACCCAGCGCCTTGATCAGCATGAGCATGTAGATCGGATCGATGGCGCCATACAGGCTGCCACCGAAGATCGTGCCGACGTAATTCCTGGTGCGCCAGGAGAGGGGGAGGCGCACACGGACCTCCATCCAGTCGTCGGCGATGTACTCGATCCGGGCTCCGGTGCCGCGATAGGCCGGAAACCAGTTGAAGAGCCAGCGCGTCCGTCGGGTCGTCCATGACTCAGGCATGAAGTATCAGGGTACGAGGAACTGGTCGGACCGCGCGATCGCCTCGATCGCCACCAGGGAGCCTTCCGGCCGGCGCGCCCCCTGGAGGGTCCGATCGGGCGGGACTAGGTGGCCCCTTTCACTACGCGCGCCATGGTTATGATCTGCCCCCCATGCCGGATGGAGTGCTCGGCGGCATGAAACAGCAAGCCGAGTGTCGTGGATGGGAGGCGCGCCCTCCCTACCTCCCGCGGTACCGAGAGCGACACTGGGGGTACGCTCACGAGGTGCTGCAGCGCGGCATCCACAGTCCGGCTGAGAAGCTGGAGCAGCTCGCGTACATTCGGCCTGGTGGTGTCGATGGTGCGTTCGGCGGCGAGTGCGGCCTGCTGGTCGCTCGAGAGGCTCTCCCCGCGTGAATAGGTGAAGAGCCGGTCGAGGCTGCCCGCGAGGTGGGCCACGTGGAACCCGATCGAAGCCGCACCACCCGGACGCGCCCAGATCTGCGCCGGCGAGAGCGTTTCCAGGACATCAGGCGTCTCCTCCGCGACCTGCATCAGCGCGTGGGCGACCGGGTGAAGCGCCGGCTGAATGCCGGGGCCGGGACCGATGTCGCCATCCATGCGGCGCAGGTGGTGTTGATGCGCTCCGATCCGACCGATATCGCCCGCGCCGTCCGGCTCAGCAAGGCCACCGTGCGGAAGATGAAACAGAACCTGGGCTGGGCGAGCATCTACAATCTGCTGGCCATCCCGGTGGCGGCCGGCGTGTTCTATCCCAGTCTCGGCTGGTCGCTGCGCCCCGAAATCTCCGCACTGCTCATGTCCGCGTCCTCGATCATCGTGGCGGTGAACGCGGTGTCGCTCCGCAGAGTGCGTCTGTGACCATCCCTCGCGAGTGGACGGGCCTGCGGGAGACAACGGCCCCTGCCGTCCTCCACTCGACCGCCGGTGCGGACAGTTCACCACCGCTTCAGTTTTCGGTCGCTGCCGGTGTCGCTGGCCCGTTCGGGCGGGCGAACCATCTCCGCCCCAGCCAGGCGTACAGCGTCGGCACAACAAATAGCGTGAGAAGCGTCGAGGTCACGAGCCCCCCGATCACCACCGTGGCCAGCGGGCGCTGCACCGTGGTGAGCAGCACCAGTCCATTCAGTACCGCAACGCCGCCCCGCGCCCCTCGGCGCACCGGTCGGCGCTGTTCGGCGTGCCCGCTCGTCCGGAATCGAGCCCCCGCCAGGCGACGACGATCCGTGGCGCTCTTCAACCAGCTTCCGAAGTGGTCGCCGCACCAGCCGCGGCGGCGCTGGCGAAGGCCATACGAACAACTCTCAGCGCCACCGAGACTACCGCCTTGCCATGGCGGCGAGCGCCGCGTTCCAGCGCGGCTGGAACTCCGGGTCAGCCCCACGCCAAGCTTCCACGACGGCGCGCCAGTGCGCGCGGGCGCTGTCACGTTGTCCAGTCGCATCCCACGCGCGGGCCAGCAACTCATGCAGGTCGGTGCGGGTGATGTACAGGTTGTTCGCCTCGATCGACCCGCGAAACGCTGGTTGGAGCACCCGCACCGCCTCCGACGGCCGGCCGGTCTCCAGCAGCACCCGGGCCAGCTCGTAGTTGATCCGGGTGTATCCCAGATTCCACGACGACACCGCTGAGCGAAACTCTCGCTCGGCTGTTTCAAGATCGTTCCGCGACCGGGCGAGCAGCCCGCGGACGTAGTGGTGCAGCCGGGGATCCCGAGCCAGGAGGCTCCTGGCCCCGTACCGTTCAATGGAGCCGGCCAGTGTGGCGAGTTGAGCGGTGTCCCCGGATGCGGCAAAGGCGGTGGCGGCGTGAGTCAGATTCCAGGTGGCATGCTTGGCGGAATGTCCATCTCGCAGGGGTGCCGTCGGACCCGCGATGTCGACGTACCGGCGTGCAGCCTCCGGGTGCCGCCCCGCCAGAAACAGGGTTTGGGCCTGGACGAGCGGAGAGCGTCCGATGAGAGGCGAGGCGGCCAACACGAGCGCCTCTTGTAACCGCCCCTGCTGCCACAGCGCGATCACCAGGTACCAGTTGTATTCCGGCCCCAAACGATCATCCGCGGAAGCCAGCAACCGCCTGAGTCCGGCTTCCGCGCTGGCATACCGGTCATCATGAAGCGCCATCACCACCTGGTAGAATGTCGGGTCCCACGGGCGGCCGGCGAGAGAATCGATCATGCGGGCGGCAACCAGGTGTTCCTCGGTCCTGGCCCGGCCCTCCAGTGCGGTCCACAGCAGGCGCCAGGCAGAAACCGAGCCGGGTGAGCGGCGGGTCCAGTCACGCGCGGTTCGTGCCGCCGCCGGTAGTGAATCCCAGTTGCGATAGGCATGAACCAGGGCAACGTACGCCTCACAGGCCCGGCAGAGCACGCCCTCGAGGTTGAGGCTCAGGGAATCCACCTTGATCACGCCATGGAGGACTTCGACGGCACCGGCGTAATCACCGGTTATACCGAGGGTCTGTCCCAGCAATAATTGCCCGTCGACATCGGAGGGATAGCGCACCGCCAGCGTTTCCGCATACGCACTCCCGGCCGGCAGCATCCACCAGTGTGCGGTCGTACCCAGGATGAGAAGCCGGTCATGGTCGGTGGAGCGTGCTGCCAGCCGGTCCGCGATCAGCATGAGTGAATCCGGCCAGAAGGAGGCTTTCGCCAGGTAGAATGCCGCCATGGAGAAAGTGGAGTCCTCCTCCATCGCCGCGGAGAAGAGCCGGCGGGCCGCGCTCAGATCGCCCGCGTAATAGGCGCCGAGTCCCTGCTCGTAGAGCCGGAGGGCGACGAGGGAATGGGTGGTGATATCGGAGAGCGGTTGGGTGGGGGGCGCCACCTCCAGGGCGACGGCGAGCGAGGCGGCGGCGCGGTCAGCGATATCAAACGGGTCGTTCCCCAGCGCGCGGAAAACATGCAGTATCCGTCCGCTGGCGAGATCGACGATTCTGAGATCCAGCACCAGCCCGCCGCCAGTGCGCCGGAGGTCGCCCTCCACCAACCATCCCGCTCCAGCGCTCTTCGCGGCTTCCGCCATGGAAAAACTGGAATCCACCGCCTGGCCCTGACTGCGAATCTCGTGGAGCCGAGGCGAGCCGACCACTTCGAGGCTCGGCAGCCGGGCGATACTGGTCGCGAGCAGGTTGGCGAAGGCGGAGGCGTGCTGGGCTGAATCGGTCCGGGTGTGGTCGTTGATCTCGCCCACCGCGAAGACGGGGCTTTGCCCTGGGGAGGAGAGCCGGGTGGCGGCGAGCAACGCTCCCACGGCGATGATCAGTACTGCGAGTGCGGCCCAGCCCCACCGGAGCGTACGTGACATGGGAGCGACCGGCGTAGCGCGCCTGTCAGGGCCAGCAATGGAGGCCGGAGTCATCCGCGGCTGCGGCGGGGGAGGGTGCATCGGCGGGGTGAAGCGTGCCGCTTCGGCTTTCATTTCTTCCGCCAGCTTCCGCAACTCGGCCGAAGGCTTCGCCTCGAAGTCCGCCATCAGCCTCGCTGCGAGCTGATCGTAGGCGCGGAGCGCACCGCTCCGGTCTCCCACCCGCGCGAGGAGAATCATGAGGTCGCGAGTGGCTTCCTCGTCATCCGGGGTGAAGCTCACCGCCCGCCTGGCCCAATGCGCCGCGCCCGCCGCATTGTGGGCCCGCTCTTCCTGCATGCCGACGGCCCACGCCCCATTGGCGGCCAGCGACCGCAGCCGTTGCCGCTCCACAGCGACCCACTCGTCGAACTCCGGTGCTGCGCCGGAGACAAAGAAGCCGGCGAGGAAATCCCCGGCGTAGCTCTCCAGCACTGTCTCAGCCCGGCCCGAAACAATCCCCGCTTCAAAGGCGATGGCGTCGCAGCCGAGCCGCTCGGCGTTGACCGCCAGCTCTTCATCTCCCCGGGAGAGGATCGCGTCCTTCCCCAGCGCCTTCCGGAACACGTACACCGCCTGACGCAGCGATTGTCTG
>JANOFA010000842.1:0-2101 GCA_031413355.1 Gemmatimonadota bacterium
GCCGTTGGCCAGCACCGCGGCGATGAACTCCGCCGGATAGTGGGCCCGCAGGTAGCAGGCATGCTGCGCCACCCGGATATAGGAGCAGGAGTGCCCCTTGCAGAAGCTGTAGCCGGCAAACGACAGCACCATCTCCCACACCTTGACCGCCACCTCCGGATCCCGGGCCAGCGCCGCCGCGCCGGCGAAGAACTCCCCCGCATAGGCGGCGAGCAGTTTGGTCGGCCGCTTCTTGGAGAGCGCCTTGCGGAGGCCATCCCCGGTGGAGAGCGGCATGCCGGCGAACGCGGCGCAGACGTTGACTACATCCTCCTGGAACACCATCACGCCGAAGGTCTCCGCCAGCGTATCGCGCAGCACTGGATCGAGCGGCGCGTACGGCGCACCATGCAGTCGCTCGAGATAGACCCGGATGTAGCGGTTGGAGGCGGGGCGGATGATGCTGGTGTTGAGCACCAGCAGCTCGAAGGTGTCGGCAGTCGACTTGGCGCAGAGCATCCGCGACGCGGGACTCTCGGTGTAGAAGACCCCCATCGTCTGCCCGGTGCGGAAGAGCGCGCGGGTCGGCTCGTCCTCCTCGGGGTCGCTGGTGGTGTAGTCGATCTGCCGGCCGGTGCGGACCCGCACCGCCTCGATCGCATCGCGGATCACCGCCAGCGACCGGTTGCCCAGCAGGTCGATCTTCACCAGTCCCGCATCCTCGGCACCATCCTTCTCGAACTGGATCACCGGCACGGTGAGGTCGGGGTGGCCGTCGAGCTGCTTGGCCGCCCGCTCCAGCGGCACATAGTCGGTCAGCGCGCCTGGCACGATCACCACGCCGCCGGGATGGAGCGAGAGATGCCGCGGCATGCCGATCAGCGGCTGCGCCAGCCGGGCCAGCTCCTGCCAGACCCGCGGCAGGTCGAGGCCTTGGAAGTTGGGATGCGTCGTCAGCAGCTCGGCGAGCGCGGTATCGTCGCTGAACCAGGGAAAGCGGCGAGTGATCTCGCGGATCTCGCCCGGCGGGCGACCATGCACTTTCGCCACTTCGCGCAGCGCACCGCGCACCCGGAAACAGTTGTGGTTGGCCACCATCGCCGCGCGGGGCAGGGGATAGGTGCGGAAGACGTAGGCCAGGATCTGGTCGCGCTCGTCCCACGGGAAGTCGAGGTCGATGTCCGGCGGGTCCTTCCGCTCGGGATTGAGAAACCGCTCAAAGAGCAATCCGGCGCCTAACGGATCGACGTGGGTGATGCCAAGGCAGTAGCTCACGATCGAATTGGCGACGGAACCACGGCCACAGTGGGTCGGGCCGTGCTGCACGATGTCGTGCACCACGAGGAAGTAGTCGGCGAAGTGCTTCTGCGCGATGATCGCGAGCTCGTGCTCCAGCCGGTCCCGCGTCACCGGGGCAATCGTGCCGTAGCGGCGCTGGGCGCCCTCGTACGCCAGGGCGCGGAGCCGGGGCAGGGCGTCGGTATCGGCTCGCGGCGCGATGGTGCGCTGTCCCACGGGAATGCGGTATTCGCACTGTTCCGCCAGCTCGTGGCTCCGGGTGAGCGCGTCGGGGCAATCGGGGAAATGTCGCGCCATGTCGGCGGCGGGGCGGAGCCAGATATCTGGCGATTGGGCGATCGGACGATTGGGCGATTGGGCGATCGGACGATTGGGCGATTGGGCGATTAGGCGATTGGGCGATTGGGCGACTAGGCGATTAGACGATTGGGCTGTTCCAATCCCCCAATCGCCCAATCCTCCAATCGTCGTATTGTGATGAATCGCCACCCGCAGCCGGTGCAGCGCCGCATCTTCCGGATGGGCGAACATCACCCCGCCCGTCACCACGGCGGGAACACCGAGGCGCTTTGCTGCCGCACCGACGACATGACGTTCTCTGCCCGGCCGCAGTTCGGCGTACAATCCACCCGGCCCCGAGAGCTGCACCAGCCGCTCGAGCAGGGCGATGTCGCGGGTGAGGACCAGCAGGCCGTCGCGGTCGGTGGCGAGTTGAGCGGAAATCGTCGCACCCTCACCCCCCGGCCCCCTCTCCACTGTCGTGGAGAGGGGGTGCACACCTCGCTCACCCGGGGTTCCCCCTCTCCCTGACAAGGGAGAGGGG
>JANOFA010000843.1:0-5124 GCA_031413355.1 Gemmatimonadota bacterium
CCGTGACCTGGCCGGTAGTCTCGCGGGCATCCTCGAGTACATGGCCGTCGAGCGGCTGTTCGAGGTTGCTACTGCCCGCGAGTACGGCCGCATCATCCTCGACACTCCACCCACGCGCCAGGCCCTCGACTTCCTCGAAGCGCCGGACCGCATCGTGAGTTTTCTCGAAAGCGGGGCGGTGAAACTGGCGCTCAAGCCGTGGTGGGAGGCCGGCGGCGGGATCACCAGGGCGCCGCTCCGCCTGGCGACCCGGGGCCTCGAGGATGTCGCCGACCGGATCATGGGCCAGCGCCTGCTCCGGGACATGGTGGAGTTCTTCCGCGCCTTCCAGCCGCTGTATGGCGGATTCCACGAACGTGCCCAGGAGGTGCGCCAGCTGCTGCGCGCCAGGGGAACGATGTTCGCGCTCGTCGCCGGCCCGGGGGCAGACCGGATACCTGACGCTCTCTTCTTTGCCCGCAAGCTCGAGGAAGCAGGGCATCGGCTGGGACCGGTGGTGATCAATGGGGTTGCCCCGCGCATCCCCGCGGCGGCTCCCGGCTCGCGGAGGCCGGCATCGGGGGCCGCGGTCTCCGGTCCGGCCCGCGAGGCGATGGCGCTGTTCCACTACCTGGGCGAGCGCGACCATCGCGGGCTCGAGCAGCTCCAGAAGCTCCTGGCCCGGACGCACCCCCTGGTGGTCATCCCCCTGCACCCGACCCCGCCGACCGATCTCGCCGGCCTCTCCGACATCGGAACCCGCCTGACTCAGGCGGGCTGACGCCGGGGGCGCCATCCCCCCGCCCGCGGCAGTGCTCGCCGCTCGGGTCGAGGGCCATCGCCCGCCATGCAGATCTTTTCAGACGCCCGTCACGGGAGCTTCATGCCGGACGGCACCCGCTCCGCTGCCCGCCGCGACCCTGATTGCCGCACTGCGACATGGGGCTTGTATTCTTACCGCACTGCGGTATATTGCCTGCCGGATGACACAGCGGGGCCAGGCGACCAACCGGAGGAACCCGATGATCCGCCACATCAAGCGCTACGGCGGTGGCAGCCGGAAGCTCTATGACACCGAGGAGAGCCGGTACGTCTCCCTCGAGGAGGTTACCGAGTGGATCCATCGCGGCCAGGAACTCCAGGTCGTCGACAGCAGCAGCGGCGAGGACGTGACCGGCCAGACGCTGGCCCAGATCATCTATGAAGACCATAAGCGTGGCAACGCCTTTCTCCCTTCACACTTTCTGCACGATGTGATCCGGCGGGGCGGCAAGGCCATCGCCGAACGGGTGGAACAGGTGCAGGAAGGCGTGGACCGGCTGGTGCGAGCCTCGGTAGACAAGCTCATGCCGGCCAGCGGGATGCAGCACGAGCTGGGGTTGCTCCGGGAGCGGCTGGCAGAGCTGGAGGAGTCGCTCAGCGATCTGGAGCCACCGGTCACGGCAGGCCGGCTCAAGAAGAAGGGCAGCAAGCGGCGGACGGCCAGCCGCTGAATCATACGGCGGGACTCACATTCACAGTTTGAACACTCCGGCCCCGGGGGCCGGCAACCAGGAGGAAACCATGACAGTCAGGAAGAATGGCAAGAAGGCGCGGGCGCTCCCGATGCTGAAGGAGTCGGCGCAGGAAATCTGGCTCGCGGGCCTGGGCGCGTTTGCCCTGGCAGGAGACGAGGGCGGCAAGCTCTTCAAGCAGCTGGTGAAGCGCGGCGAGGGGATGGAGAAGGTCAACAAGGCGCGGATTCATCAGCTCACGGCGCGCGCCGAGAGCCTCCGGGGCGATGCCCGGTCGGCGGTGACCCGGCTCACGACCCCGATCGAGGATGGCATGACCAGCGCGATGCACCGGCTCGGCGTGCCGACCCGGCGGGAGATTCAGACCCTTACCCGCAAGGTCGAGGAGTTGACCCGCGTGGTGGCCAAGTCCAAGACCCGGACTCGTGCCCGTGGCCGCCGGACGGAGCCGGCTGGCGCGGCCTGAGGACCGAATGCGCGCGCCATCACGGAGTCGCAACAAACGCCGGCTGGGGCTCGCCCTGGCTGGCGGCGGCCCCGAGGGTGCGGTCTATGAGCTCGGCGCGCTCCGCGCGCTGGAAGAGTCTATAGAAGGCCTCGACTTCACCCGCTGCGACGTCTACGTCGGGGTGAGTGCCGGGGCCTTCGTCGCGTCGGCGCTGGCCAACGGACTCAGTGCCGCACAGCTGGTCCGCGGGCTGGTGGAAACGGAGCCGGGTGAGGCGCCGTGTGCGAGATCGCGTACGCCGCCACCCGGCGTGATCTCTGGACCCGTCGGGCGGAACTGGCGCCGATGCTCAAGCGGCATGGGCTCACGCTCAAGCCCGACGTGCTTCAGGATGAGTCGCGCGACCTGTGGGAGGGCGTGGGGGTGCAGCGCGGAGGCTCGGCACCAAGGCAGAGCGTGACCGAACGGCTCTCGCGGGCGCTGGAACGGCTGGAGACCGTCGTTCCGCCGCAGCGGGGCAGCCGGCGCCGGGCCTCATAGTCGCTGGCGACGGCCAGCCCGGCCGCCCCGACAGCGAACGGAGCGCCAGGCACTCGGTGCGCCGCAGTCCTACATGACGCGCAGCGCCTCGAACTCTTCCTCGAACGCGCGGATCAATTCCCGGGGATCCCGCACCAGTTCAGTGTCGGCGAGAACGCCGATCTGGACCCCGCCCGCGAAGCTCAGAATCGAGATACCCACCCCGATATCCGCCCGCTGCGGCACGAAGAACATCAGGCTGCGGACCCGCCGTCCCGCCAGCGTGATATCGCGCTGCGGCCCGGGCACATTGGTGACCACCGCGGTGCACTTGTTGGCGAGGAAGTCGATGAGGCCGCGGCTGACCGCCTGAGGCAGCACAGTGAGCATGGCGCGCTGGATGCCGTAGACGACGATCGGGACGACCGATTGCTTGAGCGCGTCCATCTGGACCTTCACCGCCCGGATACGATCCCCGATCTGCTCGACCCCCGCCGGCAGTTTGAGAGGGACCGCGGCAAAGCGGTTCTCGAGTTTCAGCGGTTCGTGCGCCCCGCGGACATTCACCGGCATCGAGATGTGCAGCGTCTCCACCATCTCACCGGCATGCCGGACGAGATACCGGCTGAGCGCGCCGGTGACCATCGCCATCAGGACGTCGTTGACCGTGGCATCGAGCCGGACCCGGGCTGCCTTGATCACCGTCAGGTCGAAGGGAGCGGTCCAGGCGACCTGCTTCTTTCCCGACACCTTGGCGCCGTGCAGGGCGTGGTGATCCGGGCGCCAGAGCAGGCGCTTGAGGAGGATGCCCGGCGCGGCGAAGGGAACACTCATCGCCTTGAGGAGACCCGCTCCCATCGCACCGGCCGCGGGACGGATACCTCCACGGGCCGGGGCCATTTCGTGCTCCGCCGTCATCTCTTCCATCAGGGCGAAGATCACCGACACCAGCGCAATCCCGTCACCGATGCTGTGGTGAATCCGTCCCAGGACCGCGCTCCCGTCAGCCCCGAAGTGCTCGATGAACTGGAACTGCCAGGGCGGGCGGTCCGGGGGCAGCGGTGCCGATGCCTCGGCGCCGATGTACTCCTGCAACTGCTCGGTGGTGGAGAGAGCGGCTACCCGAGCCGGGACGATCTGACGCGCGATGTCAAAGCCGGGGTCGAGTTCCCAGTACGCCACCCCATGGTTCCAGGCGAGCCGGTCACGGAAGCGGGCGTACTGCTGGCCACCACCGGCGTCGATCACCCGCCGCTGAAAGGTCTCACGGAAGGTGGCGAGATCCATGCGGTCGGTGATGAAGATCCCGTTGATCACCATCAGGTTGGTGGCGGTGTCCTGCAGCCATACGGCGTCGTTTGACGACACTCGTTCGCGCATCGACTCAGCTCCGGCGGATCGCGAGGAAGAAGGCGATCACGAACAGCCCGCCCCAGACCGGCCAAGGAGCGGCGAAACCCATGGAGATGGCGCCCGCCACAAGGCAGGAGCCTGCGATCAGTGTCCCCCGCAATCCCGAGAGCGGATTCTCCGATGGCGAGCGGGCGACTCGCTCGAGCACCCGGAGCCCGTCCGTGACCAGGAGCGGCATTTTGGCCATCGCGTCGACCATGTCCGGTGCTCCCCGCATCCCCTCGGTCAGTAGCCGGAGCGGGCTGAACTGCTGGATGAACAGGGCCCGGATATGCCGCTTGGAGACCTCGGCGACATCGAAGCCGGGCAGCAGCACGTGGCCGACGCCCTCGAAGGTCACCAGTGCCTTGACCATCAGCACCAGTTCCACGGGAAAGTACATCCCGTACTGCGCGCCGCGACTCAGCGAGTCGAGAATGAGCTGTCCCAGCGAGTAGCCCTCGAAGGTCGAGGTCCGCTTCCAGCGATTGGCAATCTCGGCGGCCTCGCGCCGGAACGCCGCCGGATTGGCGCCCGGGCCGGGCTTGGCGATGGCCGCGAGGTAGCGCGCGGAGTTGTCGGCATCCCCCATGACCAGCGCGAAGTAATAGTAGAGCAGCCCCCGCCGAAGATCCTCGTCGAGCCGGCCCACCATGCCGAGATCGATGAAGCCGAGCTGCGGCCCGGGGAGGATCATGAGGTTGCCCGGGTGCAGGTCGGCGTGAAAGAAGCCGTCGCGGTAGAGCATCCGGATGATCGACTCGGCGCCGCGATCGGTGAGGTGCCGGCGTTCCTCTTCGGGCAGGGCCTGCGCCGCTTCGGAATCGGGCCGGATCCCGTCGAAGAACTCCATGGTGAGGACGCTGCGGCCCGAGAGGTCGCGATAGATCGCCGGGAAGACCACGTCGGGGGTGTCGGCGAAATTGGCGGCAAAGGTCTCGGCGTTGTCGGCTTCGCGGCGCAGGTCGACCTCGCGCAGGGTGTAATCGCAGAACTCGGTGACCAGCTGCTTGGGCTGGAACCTGGGGATGATCAGTTCGGCCAGACTGCCGAGCAGGCCGAGCAGCTTGGCGTCGCGCTGCAGCGTCTCGCGGATGCCCGGCTTGACCACCTTGATGATGACCGGATCGCCCTCGTGCGTCGTGGCCCGGTGGGTCTGGCCGATCGAGGCCGAGCCGATGGGTATCGCATCGATCTGCAGGAAGAGTTCCGCGACCGGCCGGCGGAGATCCTTTTCGATGATGGAAACCAGTACCGGCAGCGGGACCACCG
>JANOFA010000844.1:0-2574 GCA_031413355.1 Gemmatimonadota bacterium
GAGGTTGGCGTCGCAGGCCATGCCGCGCCTGGTGCACGACGTGGGTGCGCGGGATCTGCTGCACACCGACGGCACGCAGGATGCAGATCGAGGGATCCTTCCGGACCGGCGTCCGGAAGGGTCCCTCGATCGTTTCGGTGAACTGGTCGTTCCTCGCGGCATTTCCTACCCTCGCGAGGCATCCTGGAGCGCACGGACCACCAGCTCGAACTCCTCGACCGCCAGCGTCCGAGGATCCAGCGCCACTCGATCATCCAGGATCCGCGCAATGACCGGTGGGTCGCCCAGCCGGAGCCGCAATGCGAGCTGATTGGCGCCGTCGGCGCCCGGGGAGAGGGTGACGAGTGTCGTGGGCAGCCGCTCGGCGGGGAATGCGCCCCCGCCAACCGCCGAGTCACCAGTCTCCAGCCGGGCGGAGTATGCGGCGGGGCAGGCTGCCGCGAGCCGTTCCGCCCGCTGCCGCAGCGTTGCCGCGTCCAGGGTGAGCATGCGGAGCACCGGAATCTCCCGCAGTGCCGCGACCGGGTCACGATACAACAGGAGCGTGGCCTCGAGCGCGGCCAGGGTGAACTTGTCGGCCCGCATCGCGCGGGCGAACGGATTTTCCCGGCAAGTGGCGACATGACTCCGCGGCCCCACGAGGCACCCCGCCTGCGGTCCGCCGAGCAACTTGTCGCCGGAGAACAGGACCAGGCCTGCGCCCGTCGCCACCGCCTCCGTGACCCGTGGCTCTGACGTGAGCCCGAACGGCGCGAGGTCGGTCAGCAGGCCGCTGCCGACATCATAGATGAACGGAATGCCATGCTTTGCCGCCAGGTCTGCCAGCGCACCGGGTTCCGGTGTGGTGACAAAGCCGCGCTGCTCGAAGTTGGAACGATGCACAGTGAGGATCGCGGCCGCGGGAGCGCCGGCGACAGTGACGGCCTGCTCGTAGTCGGTCAGGTGGGTGCGGTTGGTGGTGCCGACCTCCCGCAGGACTGCGCCGCTCTTTGCGATGATGTCGGGAATCCGGAAGGAACCGCCGATCTCGATCAGCTCGCCTCGGGAGATTATGACCGGCCGTCCCGCGGCGACCGCGTTGAGCGCCAGGACCAGCGCGCCGGCGGCATTGTTCACCACCAGTGCGTCCTCCGCGCCCGCGAGTGAGGCGAGGAGCTGACGGCAGTGATCGGAGCGATGGCCGCGCGTGCCGCTGCCAAGATCATATTCCAGCGTACTGTATCCCCGAGCGACAGCGGTCATCGCCTCGATCGCGGTGCGGGCGAGTGGCGCCCGGCCGAGGTTGGTGTGCAGGACGACACCGGTGGCGTTGAGGACGGGGCGGAGGGAGCGGGCGGTCCCGGTGTGGAGATGCTCCAGGACCTCGGCGGTCCAGTCTTCCGGCACACCCGCCCGATTGCCGCGCGCGGCGTCGATTGCCGAACGGACCGCGGCAAGGACGGCGTTGCGCGGGGCGGCGTGGAGCAGCGCGGCAATGCCCGGCTCGCGCAGCAGCCGATCCACCGAGGGGAGCTGACGTCGCTCGTCGGTCATGGGAAGCCGCCTGGTCGCGCTACGGTTTGGGGGCCGGAGGAGTGCTGTCCGGTTCCGTGAACAGCGAATCCAGCGCACCTGCCACGCTCACGCTGTCGGCTGCGGTGGGAACGGGAACCGGCTTCGGCTTGGGGATGGCCAGCACGGCCTTCGGGCTGGCGGCGACGCCTGCAGCGCTTCTGATCCCCTCGATCAGCACGACATACTTGGTCTCGGGCACGAAGGCGCTGTCCACCCGCAGCACGAGGCGATCGAACAGCTTCGGCCGCGAGGTCAGGATGGAGTCCGCGGCGGGGTCGGTTGCAGCCGCAGGCGCACCGGGCTTCCCCCGCTCGGGCGGCGCCGGCGGAGCAGGCAGCGGTGGCTTCGTGGGCCTGGCCTGAACGGAGTCCTTCCTTGTGGTATCCGCCGCCGCCCTGAGCGAGTCGGCAGTGGCACGCACGATCTTCTGCAGGCTGTCATCCACTGCCTTCGGCAGCAGCGACCGGAACGGGACCGCCACCGAATCCTTCTGCAGCAGCAGTCGCACGCGCAAGCTGTCGAAACGCTGGGACGGATCGAGCGGGCCGCTGAAGGTGATCGTGGCGCTCAGGCTGTCGTCCGGCGCTATCCCCTGGATGCGGGGTCCGAGGGTGTCACGCGGCAGCAGCCAGAGCGGTGGGACGAGGAGCGTGCCCGAGGCCGCCGCCGCGGAGTCGTAGTTCTCCCGTCGCTCACGCCGCAGGTTGTGGTTCTGGTCGATTGCGGCATAGACGGCGTAGTCGCCGCGGGGCAGGGGGCCGAGCGAGAAGCGGCCGCTGCTGTCAGTGAGGGTACGGTAGATGAGGCTGTCGGGCGACAACCCCAGCGCCACCAGCGCGGCGCGGGCCGGCCGGCCCGCGACCCAGTCGATGACCAGCCCCGCCAGCGTGTCGGTCGGCTCCGGTCCACCGGTGCTGAAGGTGAGGACCGTGGTCGTGTCGAGCCGGTTGCGCCGGAGATCGGTGATGCCGGGGAGCAGCTCGAGCCGGTACACCCGGTTGGGCTTCCAGCCTTCGCGCG
>JANOFA010000845.1:0-6133 GCA_031413355.1 Gemmatimonadota bacterium
CATTGCCACTGAAACGGGCGGAAACTGTCGCCAAAGGGGACCAGCCCCGTCAGGGACGATCCGGCATCAGGATGCCAGGCTTTGCTCCGTCCTTGCCTGCAAGCCAGGCGTCGTCCTCGGGGTTGCCTTCGCCGTCGAAAACGGTCTCGCCGAAGCCCTGGCGCTTCAGGGGACGAACGCCGCGCTGTTCGTCGGGGGCAACCTCACCGTCACCGGCACCGTGGCGCTGCCGGACACCAACAGCTTCATCGACTTCGCCAGCGGGCAGTTGGCCGCCGGGAGCGTCACCCTCGCCGGGTTCCAGGCATTTATTGACGTTTCCCAGGGCAGCGCCTCGGTCAGCGGGCCGATCACACTCTCCGGGAATCGTGCCTTCTTCGAAGCCGGCCCGGGCAGCGCCATCGGCGCGGTGACGCTCTCCGGCACGCAGGCCTTCCTCAGCCACTACGGCGGCACCCAGGGACCGATCACGGCCTCGGGCAGCTCGGCCTTCTGGGAGGCGGCGGGGGCGGTGACGGTCACCGGCACACCGGCCATCCAGCTGACCGGCACCGCCTTCGTGAGCAGCTCGGGGGCACCGGTGGCCGTCACCATTAACGGTGACGTGACCGTGGGCGGCACCGCAGCGTTCTTCGACGCCAGCCTCGGCGACCGCTGGACCATCAACGGCAATCTGCAGACGACGGGCGGCGGCACCCTGTTCATGGGTCGGGCCGCCGACACCGTCGACGTGAACGGCAACGTCAGCTTCGGCGGCGGGGATGAATCGACCAAGCTGACCGCAGGCCAGCTCTTCGTGAGCGGCAACTTCACCCAGACCGGGCTGGCCACCAGCTTCGTCGGCAGCGGCACGCACAGCGTCTTCCTCGACGGCGCGGGCAGCCAGACGATCACCTTCCAGACGCCGGGCGCTGGCGCCTCGCGGTTCCAGAACGTCATCATCGCCAACAGCGCGGGCGGCGTCACCGCGACGAGCGACATCTTTGCCAGCGGCACGGCCGGGGTCACGCCGACCGCGGTGCGGACCCTCTCGGGCAACGGGAGCACGCTGTTCACCACCATCCTCAATGTCAGCAACTTCACGTTCAACAACCTGCTGCTCAACTTCACCGGCAGCACGGTCGCCAGCTTCGACACGGTCACCTTCCAGGGCTACGCGCCGACCGCCACCCCGCTGACGATCGTCCACCCCGGGGCGGCCGCACCGCTGCCGTTCCAGGACGTCGTCTTCACCGTCACGCCGAGCACGGGCTTCTACCTCGACGCGACCGACAGCAATCCGAGCGACGGCGTGCCGCTGGTCATCGACATGCTGAACCCGACGCCGGCCAATCCTGGCGGGCGGCTGCAGACCGCGGGCGGGGCGACGGTGAACTGGACCGGCACCGGGCCGATCCAGTGGAACGGCAGCGTCTCGACCGATTGGTTCACGGCGGCCAACTGGACCCCGGCCCTGGTGCCGACCGCGACCCAGGATGTCGTGATCCCCTCGGGTCCAACGACCCAGCCGACCATCAACGCCAACGGCAGCACTCAGAGCCTGACCATCCAGGGCGGCGCAACGCTGACCCTGAACGGGAGCTTCTTCCTCTCCGTCTTCGGCGACTTCGATAATTCGGGGCTCATCACCCTGGCCTCGGGCACGCCCGGGATTGACCTCCGTGGTACTACCCGGACGATGCGGGGCAACTCACCGGTGATGACGAGCATCTCCGGCAGCTACACCCTGATCGGCGCGGTCACCGTTGCCGGCGTGTTCAGCAGTTTCGGCGGGACCGCAAGCCTCACGGTGGGCGGGCAAGTCCTGTCCGCCGGTGACATGGCGCTGGGCTCAGGCGCTTCGCTGGTGATGACCGACCCCGCGGACGTGGTGGTGGTGAGCGGCAACCTTACCATGGCCGGCGGCGACCACACCGGGAAGCTCACCGCGGGGCAGATCCAGGTGCAGGGCAATTTCCTGCAGAGCAATGCCATCAGTCCGAACAGCTATGCGGCCAGCGGGACGCATACCACGGTCATGACGGGCTCCGGCACGACGGTGACGTTCCAGAGCCCGGGAACGGCCGCGTCCCGTTT
The DNA here is from genome assembly GCA_031413355.1 of Gemmatimonadota bacterium. Lineage (GTDB taxonomy): Bacteria > Gemmatimonadota > Gemmatimonadetes > Gemmatimonadales > GWC2-71-9 > JADJOM01. Next base: position 2,077 of record JANOFA010000845.1, read on the forward strand.
CGGGAACCTGCTCGTTAGCGGGAATCCAGTCACACTGCAGAGCCGAGTCGTGGCCGACAATGCCGCTATCGATGGCGGGCTCGTCCTCGGCGGGCGCACGCTTGAGGCGGTCTTTGACTTTTCGGTTCTTCAAGGCGCCGGCAGCCGCCTGACGATGACCAACGCGCTGGACTCACTCCTGGTGGGAGGTAACGCCATCTTCGATGGCGCGAGCGAACTCACGTTCATGAGCGCCGGCGTGATCCGGCTGGCCGGCAACCTCACGCAGCAGAACGCCATCAGCGGCGACGCGTTCCATCCCTCGGGCACCCACAAGACCCTCCTGACGGGGGCCAACCCGACCGTGAGCTTCGCCACGCCGGGCGACGTGCCCGGCACCAGCCACTTCCAGGATGTGGAGTGGAGCGGCACCGGCACGCTCTCCCTTGCGAGCGACGTGTACGCCCACAACCTGTTGGCCCTGACGAGCACGAGCCCCACGACGGTCAGCGGCACCAACCTGCTGCTCAAGGCCGGCGGGTTCAGCCAGGGGGCGCCGGTGACGTTTGACAATGTGCGGCTGGATCTGTCCATGCCCTCGGGCGGCGCACTCGGGCTTGCCGGGGTCACCTTCCAGAACATGACGAACACGGTGAATCAGCTCACCATTGCCCACCCGGGCACCGGCGGGCCGTTTACGCTCGCCAACTTGAGCTTCACCACCGTTCCGACAACCGGTGGCTTCTACCTCTCAGCGACCGACCCGGACGCCGCCACCAACGGCCTCCTCACCCTCAACCTGACCACACCGAACCCCGCCACCGACGGCGGCTTCAGCCAGGCGCTGAACGGCGCGGTGATCAACTGGCCGCCGGCGGCACCGAGCAAGACCTGGACCGGCGCGCAGAACGGTGACTGGAACACGACCAACAACTGGAGTCCCCTCGGCATTCCCACCGTCACCGATGACGTCGTGATCCCGCTGGTGACCAACCAGCCGTCGCTCTCCGGCAATGGCGCCGTGCGCAACCTGACGGTGGCGAGCGGCGTGGTCATCCTCGTCAACGGCTTCACCATCGACGTGGCCGGCGACCTGGTCTCGAATGCCGCCAACCCCTTCTCGGGCGGTGGCGTGCTGCTGATGTCGGGAACGGGCGGGACGGTCTCGGGCAATCTGGGCGTCGGCATCGGGCTCACCGTCACCGGCAGCTACACCCTGGCCGGTCGAACCACCGCCGGAAACGGCATCATGAGCGGGAGCGGCAGCCTTGTTCTGGGTGGACGGACCCTCTCTCTGGTCGGCGCCCTCAGCACCACCGGATCCGGCACCATCACGATGACCAACGCCCTCGACTCGCTGTTGGTGAGTGGCGATGCCACCTTCGATGGCGCCAGTCTCAGTGGCCTGCTCACCGCCGGCACCTTCGTCCTGTCGGGCGACCTGACCAACGGCGGAGCGAGCGGGATATTCGGCGCCTTTCAGCCGAGCCCGACCCACGCGACCAAGCTGACCGGATCGATCCTGCAGACGATGTTCGTTCAGGCGCCAACGCTCCACGTGACCTTTGGATTCCTGGACCTTTCGGGCGCCGCGGGCGGGATCGCCCTCGACCCGTCGGTGGGCTTCCTGGCGGTCTTCGAAACGCTGACCGCGCTGCCGGGAGGGCCGGCCATTGTCATCAGCGGCGACAACACCCAGTTCGTCCTCCCCAGTGGAGTGGCGGTGAACGGGCTGGTGGTGGATGGTCCCCATGTCCTGATCGGGAACCCGGGACGCGGGATCGTCCAGTTTGATAACGTCACCTTCCAGAACCAGTCGCCCACGATCGCGCAGTTGGCGGTGAGCCACCCCGGGCAGGTGGCGCCCTACGTGTTCAATAACCTGACATTCACCGTCACGCCGACCGGCGCCGGGCTCTACCTCGACGCAATCACTGAAGGGGCGCCAGCCCCGGGGCTCACCCTGAACCTGGTGAACCCGGCGCCCGCAACGTCGGGCGGCTTCGTCCGGGTCCAGAACGGTGCCGTGATCAACTGGCCGCCGGCGGCGCCAGTCTTCACCTGGACCGGCACCACCAACGTCGACTGGAGTACCGGCAGCAACTGGAGCACCGGCACCGTGCCGACCGCCACCGACAACGTGGTCATTCCGCCGAGCACGCCGAACGCGCCGTCGATCTCCACGAACGTCACGGTCAACGACCTCACCATCCAGACCGGAGCCACGCTTTCCACCAATGACATTTCGCTCGCGGTGGACGGGAATCTCGATGCCTCCGGCCTGCTCGCCGGTTGCTGCAGTGACGCCATCGATTTGGGCGGCGGGAGCCTGCGCGGCAACTTCGACGGGGTCGTGCTGATCGTGCGCGCCGGGGCAGTCGTGACACTGAACGGCGCCGCCACCCTGACCAACAGCAGCGTCCAGGTCCAGGGCGAGCTGGTCCTGGCCGGCCAGACACTGGACCTCGGGCAGGGTACGCTCACTATCACCAACGGGACCGGCCTGCTCACCATGACCAACCCGGCCGACCTGGTGCGTGCAGGCACTGCCGATTTCGGTGGCGACGACGAGACCGGCCGCCTCACCGCGGGAGAAATCCAGACCCAAAGCCTGTTCCAGGGTAACGGTGGTGGCAGCCACCACCCCAGCTCATTCTTCGCCAGCGGCAATCATCGTGTGGTGCTCGGCGGACCGTCCAGCAGCAGCATGAACTTCTTCAACCCGACGACGTCCCGGTTCCAGGAACTCGATGTCACGGGAGTCTCCGCCACGCTGACCCTGCAGAGCGACGTGACGGTGGCCGGCCAGCTCATCTCCCTGCCGCTGTCGACGCCGCCGACCATCAACACCTCGGCTGGTGCGACGCTGTCCGCTGGTGGGGCGGATGTAACCGGCCTCGTCCTTGATGGAGTACCGCTGGTACTCACCGGCGGGCTGATCAGCGGCTTCAGCAACGTCACGTTCAATACTCAGAACCCGCTGGGCATCCACCTCACGGTCAACAACGTGGGCCAGGGGGCGGCCATCCCCTTCGGCAATCTCAACTTCACCACGATTCTTTCGACCGGCCTCTACATCCAGGCCAATGACATCGATGGCGCGATCACCAACGGTCCGCTCGCCATTGATGTCCTCAGTTCCAACCCGGCTTCCGGCGCCGGCGTGAGCCAGGCCAACAACGGCGCGGTACTCAACTGGCCGCCGGGTGGCTCTTCCATCACCTGGACCGGCGCCACCAGCACCGACTGGTTCACCGGTAGCAACTGGAGCGGCGGCGTGGTACCGGCGGTTTCCGACACAGCACTCATTTTCTCCGGACCACCAGGGCCCGTGCTCACCGCCGGCGTGTTGGTGGGACCCCTCAGTGTCCAGCCGGGTGCCGTGCTCGATCTGGGCGCATTCGTCATCGTGGTCAACGGCTCGGTGGACAACCAGGGGGTGATCACCAGCATCACCAACGGCGGGCTGGCGCTCGTCGGCACAGGCTCCCTGTTTCCCGGAGTCTTCAATACCGATGTCTCCGTCAACGGCACCTATACCCTGGTGGGCGGGGTGACTGCTGCCGGGAACTTCTCCGTCGCCAATGGATTCCTCGACCTCAACGGCAACACTCTCTCGGCCAGCACCTTCTCCACCCTGGGCACCGGTGTGGTCAAGATGGCCAACCCGCTTGATTCTCTGCTCGTCGGAACGATTGCGGTCTTCCAGGGCGGGAGCACCGTCGGCCTGCTGACGGATGGCGTACTCTCAGTCGGCGGCGACTTCTTCCAGGACGCCACCAACAGCACCACGAGTTTCTCGCCGAGCGGCAGGCACAAGACCGTGCTCACCGCGCAGAGCGCAGCCAACATCATCTTCTTCTTCTCACCCGACACCGGTGCTGCCGGCTCCCACTTCCAGGTGCTGGACGTCTCCCAGGCCACCGGTGGCTATTCGCTGAGTGTCAACAGCATCGCCGACTCGCTGATCTCCACCTCGGCCGCGGTGACTCTATCCGGCGGCAACTCACTGACCGTCCGCCGGGCACAGATCTCCGGCCTGACGCTCGACGATGTCCCGCTCATTCTCGATGAGCAG
>JANOFA010000846.1:0-3518 GCA_031413355.1 Gemmatimonadota bacterium
GAGTCCGGTATCGGGAGGATTGCACTTCCTTGGCCTCGCGGGGGGCGCGCATCATGTGTGCGGCTTTGTCCTCGGCGGCGAGGCCTACTGCTGGGGAAGAGATGACAACGGCGCCGTGGGCACCGGAGTGGGCTATGCCGCCGACTATTCGACTCCTGTATCGCTCGGCACGTCGATCGACTTCACCGAAATGGCCGCCGCCGGCACGCACTCCTGCGGACTCACGGGAAACGGTACCACCTTCTGCTGGGGTGACAATGCGCGAGGCCAGGCTGGTGTCGGCGTCGCGATGGTCTCCAGTACACCAGTCGACGTGCTCGGTGGAGTCACCTATGCCTCGCTGGCCGTCGGCGACATGCACTCCTGCGCGTTGCAGGTCGACGGGGCCGCATCCTGCTGGGGCCGCAATGACCTCGGGGCGGTCGACGTCAGCGCGTTGTCGGATCTCCCCGCCGTCGCCCCGACGCCGACACAGTCGTCGCTGCGCTTCGTCCAGGTCGCGGCGGGAGCCGAGATCAGCTGCGGGCTGCTTGCAGACGGAAGTGCGCGTTGCTGGGGTGTGGAGATTCAAGGCTCCCTCGGCGACGGCGGAAACCGCTACTACCCTGGACAGCAGACGACGGTTCTTGCGCCGCCGCTGGTGGATCTCGCCGCGGGAGGGCTCAACGGCTGTGGAACTGCGAGCTCTGGAGGGACCTACTGCTGGGGTGTCGGGTTCACACTCTTGCCCGGTGCGATCACAGGAGCGGACAGTCTCCATGCCGTCACGATGGGGCTAGACTTTGCCTGCGGCCTGCGGAGCGACAGTCTCGCGGTCTGCTGGGGCGGCAATGGTGCCGGCCAACTGGGTGACGCTAGCACCACCGCACGGGCGGATGCGAGGCCGGTTTCGGGCGGCTTGCGCTTCGGAGCGCTCACGGCAGGGAATGGGCACGTCTGCGGGGTCACCGTCAATGGCGAGGTCTGGTGCTGGGGCGAGAACACCCATGGCCAGGTGAGCCCCAACGACCCCGTCACATTCATCTTCACCCAGCCGATCCAGCTCCAGAGCAGCGAGGTTTTCGCACAGGTCGGCGCGGGGGATGTCTCCAGCTGTGCTGTCACCACCGCGGGGGCTACGTGGTGCTGGGGTGGTGGAAATTTCAACGCTCCCCTCCTGGTGCCCGGCGGTGCCGTCTTCGTGGAGGTCCACCTCGGCCGGGAACATGCGTGCGGGCGGACTGCAACCGGCCGGATCCTCTGCTGGGGCAGTCGCAGGACGGGGCAATTGGGCGACGGGTTCTTCTCCGCCGTCCTGCGGCCGCAGCTGGTGCAATAGCGTCGTCAGACGAGTCATCCCGATGCAGACGGGGATCCCGGGCGCGTGCCCCCGGGATCCCTGTCGTTTTCCGTATCGGACTCAGCCTCGGCTGCTCCGCCGGGATCACCCGTCCTTCAGTATCTCCCGCGCCGCGTTGTACCCGCACGCTCCCATCACCCCACCGCCCGGATGCGTGGCCGCGCCGCAGAGATAGAGATCCTTCATTGGCGTGCGGTAGTCGGCGTAGCCCGGCACCGGCCGCATGAACGAGAGACTCGACAGCGACATCGTCCCCTGCATGATGTTGCCGCCGGTGAGCCCGAAACGTGATTCCAGGTCCATCGGGCTCAGCACCTGGTAGTTGAGCACCGACTTCCGGAAGTTGGGCGCATACTCCGTCATGATATCAATGCACTTCTCGGCGTAGGCCTTCTTGTTCTCCTCCAGCGTCCCCGCATCCGCCGCGAGCTTGTAGGGGAAGTACTGGGTGAACATCGACATCACATGCTGGCCCGGCGGCGCCACCGTGTTGTCGAGTGACGAGGCCATGGTAGCCTCGACGATCGGCTGCTTCGAGATGTAGCCGTACTTGGCCGGGGTCAAAGGCCTTCTCGATGTAGTCCCGGGTGGGGCAGAGGTGGATCGTGCCATGGTGCTGCGGGCCCACCGTGTTGCCGGGCAGGCAGCTGAAATTGGGGACTTCCGAGAGCGCCAGGTTCACCTTGGCGCTGCCGCTGGCGTAGTCGAGGTGGCGTACCGACTCGACGAAGTCGGCCGGCAGCTCCTTGGTGTCCATCAGCTTGAGGAAGGTGACGTTGGCGTCGAGGCAGGAGATCACCTTCTTGGCGCTGATCTCGGTGCCGTCGGTCAGCACCACCCCCGTCGCCCGGCCCATCTTTGTCACGATCTTCGCCACTGCGGCATTGACCCGGATTTCGGCACCCTTCTCTTTTGCCGCCGAGGCGATCGCGTTGGACAGCCCGCCCATGCCGCCGCGCACATAGCCCCAGACGCCACGCACCCCGTTGCATTCGCCCATGACATGATGGAAAAGGACGTAGGCGGTGCCGGGCATTGACGGAGTCGCAAAGGCGCCGATGATCGCGTCAGTGGCGATCGTGGCCTTGAGCTGTTCCGACTCGAACCAGCGATCGAGAATCGGGTTGGCCGCACCGGTCAGGATCTCGATCGCCTTCTGACCATCGGTGCCCAGCTTCTTGAAGCCGAGCCCCAGCTTGAGCAGCGCGAGCAGGTTGCCCGGCGCCATCGACCAGGGATTGGGTGGTGTCTGGACCAGCGTCGGCTCCAGGAAGTCCGCCACGCGCTCCAGCATCGCCTCGTACTTGGGCAGCGCTTCGGCGTCTTTCTTCGAGAATTTCGCCACTTCCCGGTGGGTCATCTCCTTGTCCGGGCCCATCATCAGGTAGCGGCCGTCGGGAAAGGGCGTGAAGCTCGACGGGCTGCGTGGCAGCATCTCGAAGCCATGCCGCTTGAGGTCGAGGTCGCGAATGATCTCGGGCCGGAAGAGACTGTTGACGTAGCTGGCAGTGGAGACCTTGTAGCCGGGCCAGAGATTCTCGGTGACGGCACAGCCGCCGACCATCTCCCGGCGCTCGAGCACGAGCACCTTGCGCCCCGCGCGAGCGAGGTAGGCGGCGGTGACGAGGCCGTTATGGCCTGCGCCGATGATGATGGCGTCGTAGTTGGTCATGAGGCGGTTGGCGATTGGGTGATTAGGCGGTTGGGCGGTTGGGCGGTTAGGAACAGGTAGTTGGAGTTTAGCCTCGGTTGAGGGTCGAGCGCCAGCTTGCAGGCATGGCCACCACCTCCTCGGCTCCCTATGACCACTCGCCAGCTTGGGTCGCATGTTACGATCTCGCGGTGACGCTCTACCGCGTGACGCGCACCTGGCCTCGGGAGGAGAAGTACGGGCTGATTTCCCAAGTGAGGCGAGCGGCGTTTTCCGCACCCGCGAACATTGCAGAAGAGATGGCGCGCCACGGCGTGGGAGAGCTGCGCCGGTTTCTTGACTATTCTCTTGGCTCGATCGCAGAACTCGATGTCGCGCTCCGTCTGGCCCGCGATACTGGAATTCTCGACCCGTCCCAGTGGCAGGAGGTGGAGACACTTCGACAGACCGCAGGCCGGATCACCGGTGGCCTCTCCCGCTCACTCCGCCGACGTCACCCACGCCCCTGACCGCCCAACCGTCCAACCG
>JANOFA010000847.1:0-5411 GCA_031413355.1 Gemmatimonadota bacterium
GGGGCTTCCTGGCTGGGCGGGTCCGTATCGGGGCGGGGCGCGCGTCTTCGCCGCCTGTGGTCCTGGGGGTTGGGGGGGGGGGGACGCCCGCCGCTACCCTAGGGCTCGGGTACCTCCGCCAGGGGAGAGGAAGCGCAACGCTCCAGCAGATCAGTGCGGAGATACAACGCGATCCTGGCCCGTGGTCCGGCCGGCCCGGGCCACACCGGGAACTCGCGGCACTGGACCAGGCCATGCGCTTCGACATCGCGCTTCATGCTCGCCGTACCCCGATCCACCACGACCAGCGCCAGTGCGGGATGGAAGCGTTCCCAGCCGTCGAGATTCATCCGCGCACCGGTGGTCTGGTTCCGCCGCATGATCAGTGGGAAGAGTTGTGACTCCAGCGTGAGCGTGTGCGCCGCCGGGCCGAAGATCACCCGGTCGGCCGGCGCAACGTCGGCAGTGAACTGCTGCAGCGCGCGTGAGGCATCCCGGATAGTCCAGGTGGGATGCCTGAGGAACCAGCCGAGCCGGAGCGGCTCGAGCAGCAGAAACCCGAGCAGGAAGAGGAGCGGAGGAATCCGGTGGACCCGCTCCGGCAGCCGGCCCGCCAGCAGGACCAGCAGGACTGCACCCACTACCATGCCGGAGGACACCAGCAGCGAGGCGCGCAGCAGGCTCTGGGCGGGATCGGCTGCGATTGACATGAGCAGCGGTGCCAGGAGGAAGAGCGCTCCCCCACCCGCCACCGCACCGGCAAGTGCGGCGCGCCACCGGCCCCCGGCGCCAGTGAATCCGGCGCGCGACGGCAGGGATACACCAGCGTCGCCCAATACCGCCGCGGCCAGGATGGCGATGGCGGGCATCAGGTAGAGGAAGCGCCGGTCCGGCTGGTAGCGCTCGAATCCGATGAAAAGCAGGCCCAGCAGCAGCCAGCACCAGGCGAACAGTTCCACCAGGTCGATTGGCCGGCTGGTCGCCCGCCCCAGCCGTGCCACCAGCAGCAGGAGTACCGCGACAAGCGGCACGACGGTCTGCGCCACCAGCGCTCCGCGCACCAGCCCGAACCCCGCCCAGCCGAACAGCGTGATTCGCTGCCACTCCGCCGAACTCGTGTCCGCCCCGGCGAAGGCCATGCGGAGGCTCACGCCAAACTGGTGGACGACGCTGGTCCATTCGGGGATCATCGCGAGCACGACCAGCAGGACGCTGACGCCCGCCGCCACCATGAAGCGAATCGGTGCCCGCCACGAGAACGGCGGCGAGTATTCCCGTCGCCGGGTCAACCACCAGTGCGCGGCCCAGAATCCGGCGATGCTGAGGCCGAGCGCGGCACCCGATGGCTTGGCGAGTTGACCAAGCACAAACAGCACCCCCGCGGCCCACGCCCAGCCCGGGCGCCGGGTGGAGAGCACCACCGCGGCGGCCGTCGCGGTGAGTGGTAGAAGCTGGAAGGACTCGGTGAAGCCGGCGCGGTTGTAGCTGAGCATGAAGTAACTCAGCGCGAGCAGCAGCGGCGCGACGATTGCCCGCCGCAGCGGATACCACGACCGGAGAAAGAGGTAGAGCACCACGCAGGTCAGGCTGCCCGACACGGCGGCGACGAGCCGGGTGGTCGTGAGCGAGACACCGGCGATCTGGTAGGTGGCCGCGAGCACGAGGGTGTACAGCGGCGTCATGAACAGGGGCGGGTTGTGGTCGTCCATGATCCACCGCCCGAACAGCACCCGGTTGCGGGCGTTATGCGACCACAGCCCCTCATCGAAGAGAAACGCCTGCTGCAGATCCTGCGGCGGGTCCGCACCCAGAAAGAGGAGCCGGGGCAACAGGGCGACGACAAGGATGAGCCCGGCCGCGACGAGATCGGACTGGGAGAACGGGGTCCGCTCGACGGGCGATGTCACGCGGACTGGTGGCCCAGCCGGACGAAGGTGTCCTCGATCTGCCGCAGCATGCCGGCGGGAAGGCGGTCCTTCCGGGAAACGGTGAACGGCGCCAGCGGGGGAGCCTGCAGGGCCGCGTCAGGCAGGTCGAGCAGCTCCTGCGCAACCCGCGCGACAAGCGCCGCGGGGTCGGCGCAGAACTGCTCGTAGGAAACCCGCCAGAACCGCTCCGGCCCGAGCAGCGCCTGCTGGGTGGCCGCGAGGCGTGCATGGAACATCACCTGGGCGCAGACCGACTCCACCGGATTCGCCGCCGACTCCTCCTCGGCGCGGTGCAGCCCATAGGCGCGTGCATCGTCGCCGCTGATCTCCTGGCGGGCGAGGAGCAGCGATTGGGCCAGGAACACCGGATCCCGCTCAAGGCAGATGAACCGGGCGGTCGGCAGGACATCGCTCACGAGGGCCGCCTGGCCGTTGAGCCGGTTATTCTTGGCGACCAGTGGACGCGGGTCCTCAGCTTCACGCGCGCCGAAGAACTGCCGCATCCCTTCCTGTTCCGACCTGGTGAGGCTGGACCGCAGCAGATTGCGGTCACGCCCGAACCAGCGATCCCACAGGGCCAGGGCATCGCTGGGCGCCGAGAGCGACCGGGCTCGCCCATAATAGCTGCCCAGCGTGCCACGCCACCGCGCCCCAACCCGGCCGGCCAAACGGGCGGCAGTCAGAGGAGCATGCGGGAAGATGCCGGCGAGGTTGGAGAGGTAGGCCACCGGCAGTTGCTGGATCAGCTGTTGGGCCACCAGGGTGGTTCCGCTGCGCGGCGGCCCGCAGACCAGCACGACCGGCAGGCGGGGCGGCGCCGCGGCGGCATAGCGCTTCTCCTCCGCCACGGTCAGGACCAGGTCGATGGGGGTCAGCAGCGCGCCGAGCGCCGCCTGGCGCATCGCACCGTAGGCATCGGGATCGCGGGTCCGCAGGAGACGCAGCGCCAGACCCGCGGGATTGTGGAATTGGGCGGGAATGAAGCGGTGCAGGAGTCGCCTGGGTGATGTGTCAGTCGGCAGAGAGCGGAACCGTGAGTAAGGGCAGCAATATAGAATGGCCCACCGGGGACGACGTCCAGCAGCCCAATGGAACTCATGAAATCTACCCGGCAATTCTGGTTGCGTGCAGGACTGGGGATCATCCTGCTGGCGATCATCCTCTGGCGCGCCGATATCGCCAGCCTCTCGGCGCAGCTCACACCCACCGTCTGGCCCGCGATCCTGCTCGCGCTGGCGTTGCTGCTTTCGTCCCAGGGACTCGCCGCATTACGCTGGGGACTCATCCTGGACGAGCCGCGCCCCGGCTGGCCGGTGCTGTTTCGGCTGTACCTGATGGGAGCCGGCGTCGGGCTCTTCCTGCCCACCTCCGTCGGCGGCGATGCCTTCCGCGCCGCGACCGCCGCGCGCCTGACGGGTCGGCCGACGGCAACCATCACGAGTGTCCTGCTGGACCGGATGAGCGGCGTGCTTGCGCTGCTGGTCTACGCGGCGATCGGCTGGCTGGTTGCTCCGGCCACCGTGGAACGGCTCATCGGCGGGGCCGCCTGGAGCGGACCGCCACCGCTCCTGCTCCTCGCCCTCGGCGTCCTCACGGGGGCGGGCCTGATCGGGGTCATTGCCCGCAGCCGGATCGAACGGGTACGACGCATCCGGGGAGAGGTGGTTGACGGGGTCCGGCCGCTGCTGCAGCAGCCGGCCCGGCTTGCCGCTGTGATCGGGCTGGCACTCGTGGTTCAGGCATTGATGCTGCTGCTCTGGCTGGTGCTGGCGACCGGCCTGGCGCTCCCCATCCCGGCGGAAACGCTGCTGGTCGGCGTCCCGATCGTCACCCTGGCCACGCTGTTGCCGCTCACCATTGCCGGGCTCGGTATCCGGGAAGGAGTCTGGCTCTTCCTGCTCCGCGCATCCGGCATCAGCGCAACGGCGATCGTGTCCTTCAGCCTGCTCTATTTCCTCGTGACGCTGCTGGCGGGTGCGATCGGGGGGCTGGTGTTCGTGAAATGGGGGGTGGGCAGTAGGGAGTAGGCGCGGGGCGCGGGGCGCGGGGCGCGGGGAACCGGGAACCGGGAACCGGGAACCGGGAACCGGGAACCGGGAACCGGGAATCTAGGCTGTCATCCTGAGGGAGCGCAGCGACCGAAGGATCCCTTGAGGCCGGAGCCGAAACGTCAGTACGGCTCCGAGGCAGAGGGATCCCGCGCTGCGTTCGGGATGACAATGACGGCTGATGGCCAACGGCCAACGGCCAACGGCTAACGGCTAACGGCCAACGGCTCTCACGCCAACCGAAGCACCCCAATCCCCCGCGCCGCGAGAATCCCGCCGGTGCGCTGGTAATCGCGCATGAGCGCGTCGGCGAAATACATTGTCGCCCAGTTGAGGATCTCATACTGGCCGTAGCCGCCGCTCATCGGGGCGGAACCCTTGATGCCGCCGCGCAGCCCGGGATTGGGGCTGGTCCGGTTCTGGGTCCGCTTCACGAAGGTCAGGACCCGGTCGAGCGGATCGGACCAGCGAGCCTCACCGGTGATCTGGCCGAGCCGGATCCAGTTGTTCACCATCTGCGCCTCACCTGTCAGGCAACTCCACGGCACCGCCCCGCGCCAGTCCTGGGCATACCGTCCCGGCATCCAGCCATCCGCCCGCACCGCCGGCAGCAGCGCCTCGGCGGCACGGATGCCTGCGCCCAGCAGCGCGGCATCCTGCAGCACCCGGCCGCCTTCCAGCAGGCCGCGGATGGTGTAGGCGACGGTGTGCAGCAGCGGCCGCACCGGATCACTGAGACAGCAGTGGGGAAACCAGCCGTTAGGCTGCTGCTGGCTCGCCACCAGGCGGAGATTTCTGGCCGCGGCATCAGTGAAGCCCGGTTCCCTGAGCGCCGCCCCGGCCTCGGCCATCGCCCATGCCACCCGGGCGTTGTACAGCGTGGCGTCCTTGCGGGCAAAGTCGGATTCTCCCGCCGTCCACCGTCCCTCGGCGTCCATCGTGGAGACCAGATACGCTCCGGCGCGTCGCAGTGCGTCGGCGTAGCGGGCATCGCCGGTTGCTTCATGAGCGGCGAGCCAGCCCAGCATCACCTGCCCGGTGTTGAAGATCGCCGGCGTGCGCCCCTCGCCAATCACCCCTCCCTGCACCGCCCCGCTCGGCAGCTGGATGCTGATCTCCCAGCGGGCCGCGCGCAGCGCGCGCTCCGTCAGCTCCGGCCGGGCGAGATGATGCGCCGCCTCGAGCAGGGTGGGGATGATGTACCCGGTCGTCTCGGGGTAGGAGGGCTGCCAGCCCCGGCTGCGGAAGTAGGGACTGTAGAACACGCTGTACCCGCGCGAAATCCCGTCGTCCGGGGTGGCATCCTGGGCCCGCACCATCCAGTCGACCGACTCTGACAGGTGCTCGCGATGGGTACCCACAGGATGCCCGCCTGCAGCCTCACGCGCCAGTTCCGCGCGGCCCATCGGATTGAATGCCGGATGGGCGAGCAGCGTGCGATATCGCGCCGCGAGGG
>JANOFA010000848.1:0-6898 GCA_031413355.1 Gemmatimonadota bacterium
TCCTCGGTGTACTCCGCCGTGATCCCGGTGGCGGCGGCGAACTCGATGGCGGTCTTCTCGTCGATATAGAGCGGCCAGTTGGAAATGCGCACTGTCTTCACCGCGGCCGGGGCCGCTTCCTTCTTGCCGCAGGCGCTCAGCATGGCGCTGCCCAGCGTCAGGCCGCCGGCGGCGAGTGCGGTGCGGCCGAGGAACTGGCGCCGGTTCAGTGCGCGGCGCAGCAGGGCCTGCAGTTCTTCCGGACTGTACGAATCACGGGTGGTCATGACCTGTCCTCACGGTGGGGGTGTACGGGGAGTCTGAATGTTGGCGAGTTCGATGGTGCTGCGCAGGTTCAGGTCGAGCTGGGAGGTCTGCCGGGCTGGGGGCAGCAGTCGGGCGGCGTCGGCATCCCAGCCGATGTTGTACGTCGTGCCGGCCGACATGGCGGGCGCACCATCGTCGGGGCCGATATGCACCGTCAGTTCGCTGCCATCGGTGGTCCGCAGGATGGCGCGGATGGCCGAGCCCTGGAACACCGCCGTCGTGAGCGTGGCCGGGACGGCGCGCGCCGTGGCGTCAAGTGGGCGTACCCGCATTCGCTCAGGCCGCACCATGACCGTCGCCAGTCCACCCACCGCCGGGGTCCAGCCATCGACCGGAATCTCCAGCCGGTGGTCGCCGCAGACCGTCACCACCGCCCGGCCGTCCATGACACCGACCACGCGGGCGGCGAGCAGGTTGGCCTGACCGATGAAGTTGGCCACGAACACGGTGCGGGGTGAGTGGTAGATCTCCTCCGGCGGGCCGATCTGCTCCACCCGTCCCTCGTTCATGACCGCGATACGGTCCGACATCGTCAGCGCCTCTTCCTGGTCGTGGGTCACATAGATGAATGTGATCCCGACCTCGCGCTGGATCCGCTTGAGCTCGATCTGCATCGCCTGGCGCAGCTTCAGGTCCAGCGCGCCGAGCGGCTCGTCGAGCAGCAGGGCGCTGGGATAGTTGACCAGGGCGCGGGCCAGGGCGACCCGCTGCTGTTGCCCGCCGGAGAGCTGACCCGGCTTCCGGCTGGCAAAGGTGTCCAGCCGGACGACCTTGAGCAGCTCGTCCACCCGCCGGTCCACTTCCTTGGGATCCAGCTTCTTGCTGCGCGGCCCAAAGGCGACGTTGTCGCGGACGCTCATGTGGGGGAACAAGGCATAGTGCTGGAAGACGGTGTTGACATTGCGCTTGTAGGGCGGCGTCGTGGAGACGTCCTGGCCTTCCAGCAGGATGTGCCCGCTGGTGGGCTGCTCGAAGCCCGCGATCATCCGGAGCGTGGTCGTCTTGCCGCAGCCCGAGGGGCCCAGCATCGAGAAGAACTCGCCCCGCGCAATGTTGAAGTGCGCTTCGTGGACGGCGACGAAGTTGGTGAAGTGCTTGGCGACGTGGTCCAGTACAATGACCGGATCGCCGGCGGCGGCTCCACCGTGATGGGGACTGCTTGGCAATGGTGTGCTCATGGCCCGGAGGTTCGGGGGCGCCCTGCGTGAGGAAAATCAATCTGCAGCAAGAATCCCAAGTTGACAACCACCGTCCCCGGCGGCATCATGGATTGGTCAGTGCAGCAGCACGGGATTCCCCGTAGAGCTCGCGATAGCCCCAGCGACCCCCCAACACCACAACTGAGACCATGACCGCCACCCTGCCGCCGAACTCGCAGGCGGGCTTGCAGCGCCTGCTCGCCCGCGCCCAGACGATCGCCCAGACCGAAATGTCCCGCCTCCTGGCGGCGACACCCGCCTCGGCGCGGCTCTTCGAGCGCGCCTACCGCACCCTGCCGTACGGGGTCGTCTCCTCATTCCAGAAAGGGTCGCCCTATCCGATATATGTCTCCCATGGAAAGGGGAGCCACGTCTGGGACCAGGACGGCACCGAATACCTCGACTACCATGGCGGTTTCGGCGCGATGGTGACCGGGCATGCCCACCCCCGGATCGTCGAGGCCATCCACGAGGCGGCCAGTCGTGGGACCCACTTTGCCGTCACTACCGAATCCGCGGTGGCCTACGGCGAGGAGATCTGCCGCCGGTTCAACCTGGAGATGATCCGCTTCGCCAATTCCGGCACCGAGGCGACCATGGACGCGATCCGGGTCGCCCGCGCCGCCACCGGCCGGGACGTGATCTGCAAGATCGAAGGCTCGTACCATGGGCACCACGACGCGGTGATGTTCTCGGTGCTCCCCGGGGCCGACACGATGGGCGGGCGGGAACGGCCAGCCAAGGCACCGGTCTCGAAGGGGCTGGTCAAGGACGCCCACCGCTATATCGAAGTCGTGCCGTTCAACGATGCCGACGCGGTGGAGCGGCTCTTCGCCGAGCGCGCGGGCGATATCGCCTGCCTCATCATGGAGCCCGCCATGATGAACATCGGCGTCGTGCTGCCGCAACCGGGCTACCTGCAGCGGGTGCGGGAGCTGTGCACCAGGCACGGCGTCATCTTCATCTTTGATGAGATCAAGACCGGCTTCACCATCGCATCCGGCGGTGCCACCGAGCGCTTTGGGGTGCAGCCCGACCTCGTCTGTCTCGCCAAGGCGATCGCCGGCGGCCTCCCCGCCGCCGCCTTCGGCGGCCGGGCGGATCTGATGCGCCTGATCGAGCAGGGCGTCTCCCAGATGGGCACCTACAACGGCAACCCGCTGGTGTCTCATGTTGGCCTGGTGCTGCTGCGGGAAATCCTCACCCCCGCCGCCTACCAGCAGCTCTCCCGCCTGGGGACCCGCCTGGCGACCGGCTGTCAGCGAGCCATCGACCGGCATGGACTGCCGGCCCACACCATCGACCTCGGCGCCAAGGGCTGCGTCTCCTACCGCGCGACGCCGATGACCAACTACCGGGACTTCCTCGAGACCCAGCCCGATCTTTTCGCTGCGTCGTACCCCTGGCTGCTCAACCGCGGCGTCTTCATGACCCCCGGCGACGAGGAGCAGTGGACCCTGTCGGTGCAGCATACCGATGCCGACATCGACAAGTACATCGAGGTGTTCGGCGG
Source organism: Gemmatimonadota bacterium (assembly GCA_031413355.1). Taxonomy (GTDB): domain Bacteria; phylum Gemmatimonadota; class Gemmatimonadetes; order Gemmatimonadales; family GWC2-71-9; genus JADJOM01. Next base: position 3,019 of record JANOFA010000848.1, read on the forward strand.
GTTCTGTGAGGCGCTGGCAGGATAGGGAATCTCTGGACGCTGGAGCGGGGAGGGGCGAGTCTTAGACCCGCCCCAACCGCCCAACCGCCCAACCGCCGAATCGCCCAATCGCCCAATCGCCCCTGTCCCCCCCCATGCTCATCCCCGATCGCTGCTTCTGGCTTGAGGGGCTAGCCCCGGTCGCCACCGCGCCTGCCCCGCCGGCCCGAGTCGATGTCGCCATCGTCGGCGGTGGCTACACCGGGCTGGCGGCGGCGCGTGCGCTGGCCACCGGTGGTGCCTCGGTGGTCGTGCTGGAGCGGGATCTGATCGGCGGCGTGGGCGCCAGCGGGCGGAACGGCGGGTTCGTGCTGCCGGGCTACAAGGTGGACCTGCCGGATATCGTGAGCCGGCACGGGCTCGCCGTCGCCCGGGCGCTGTTCGACGATTCCCTCGCGGCGGTGGCGTTCGTGGAGCGCACCGTCACCGACGAGCGGATCGACTGCGACTGGTCCCGCTGCGGCCATGTCACCCTGGCCGCCAAGCCGGCCCACATGAAGAGTCTCGCCGCATCGTGCGAGCTGCTGCGGCGGGACTTTGGCTACGCCACCGAGTTGCTGAGTCTCACCGATCTTGCCGGCGAGATCGGCTCGGCCCGCTACGCCGGCGGATTGCTCGATGCCGGTGCTGGCGGGATTCACCCCGCCCGATACCTTCACGGACTGGCCGATGCCGCCGGGGGTGCTGGCGCGGTGCTGGTGGCCGGTGTCGAGGTACAGCGCCTTATCAGACAGACCGGTGGTTTTCGGCTCGAGACATCGAAGGGACCGATCGACGCCGGAGATGTGCTGCTGGCGACGAACGGCTTTACCCGCGGGCTGCTGCCGTGGCTCACCCGCCGGGTCATCCCCATCGGCAGCTACCTGCTGGCGACGGCGCCACTTGATCCCGCCGTCGCCCGCCGGCTGGTGCCGACTGGCCGGGTGCTGAGTGATACCAAGGAGCTGCTGTACTACTTCCGCCTGTCCCCGGACAATCGGATGATCTTCGGTGGACGGGCGGCCTTCTCGCCGCAGCCGCTGGCCGACAACCTTGCGGCACTCCGGCGCGGGATGCAGGATGTGTATCCGGAGCTGGCCGGGACACCGGTGGAATTCGGCTGGGGCGGGACGCTGGGGTTCACCCTGGACCAGCTGCCCCACGCCGGTCGGCACGAAGGCGTCGCCTACGCGGTGGGCTACGGTGGCCATGGTGTGGCGTACGCCAGCTGGCTCGGAGATCAGGTCGGCCGTGCAATGCTGGGCGCCGCCCCCTGGCCCGGGCTCGCCGGCCTGCCGTTCCGCGCGGTGCCGTTCTACGGCGGCCAGCCGTGGTTTCTCCCCCTCGCGGGGGCATATTACCGAGTGAAAGACTACCTCGCCTGACACGCGATTCCTGCGTAGCCCTTACCCTGGAGACGGCGCAATGAGCAAGCGGATGGAGACGGAACAGCTGGTGGAAGGTCTCGTGGCGGGCGGCGTGAGCCGGCGGGAGTTTGTCACCCGCGCGACGGCGCTGGGCCTGAGCCTCAGCACAATCAGCCTCGTGCTCACCGCCTGCGGCAAGAAGGAAGCGCCGGCGCTGGCGGCGGGCGCGGACCTGCCGGAGCTGGAGAAGGAACTGAACATCTACAGCTGGTCGGACTATATCGCCGAGGACACCATTCCGAATTTCGAGAAGGAGTTCGGCGTCAAGGTCACGTACGACACGTATGAGAGCAATGAGGAGATGGTCGCCAAGCTGCAGGCGGGCGCATCGGGCTACGACATCGTCGTGCCGTCGAACTACATCGTTCCCGTCATGACGGCGCTCAACCTCGTTTTCCCGACCAACAAGAAGTACATCCCCAACCTCACCAATCTGGCGCCCACCTTTGCCGATCCGGTCTTCGATCCGGGCCTGACCTACTCGGTGCCATACCAGTGGGGCACGACAGGCTTCGCTTACCGCACCGACAAGATCACCACGCCGCCGGATAGCTGGGCCATCTTCCAGGACCCGAAGTACAAGGGGAAGATGACCCAGATGGACGACATGCGCGACGTCGTCGGCTCCTGGCTCCGCTTCAAGGGCCACTCGCTCAACTCGATCGACCCCGCCGAGCTCGCCGAGGCCAAGGCCGACGCGCTGATCGCCAAGAAGAACCTCAAGGCCTACATCTCGGCACCGGTGAAGGGCCAGCTCATCTCGGGCGATGTCTGGATCGCGCAGCTGTGGAACGGTGACACGACCCAGGCCAAATCGGAACAACCGGCGCTGGGCTATGTACTCCCCAAGGAGGGGTGCAACATCTGGACGGATTCGCTCATGGTGACGGCCGGCGCGCAGCACAAGCGCGCCGCGCATGAGTTCATCAACTACATCCTGCGACCCGATGTCGGCGCCAGCGTCTCGAACTTCACCGGCTATGGCTCGCCCAACATTGAAGCGCTGGCCCGGATGGCGACGCCGATTCCCTACCCCACCGCCGAAGAGTTCCAGCGGCTGGAGTTCTACAAGGACCTCGGCGTCAACGGCCAGCTGTGGGACCAGATCTGGACGGAAATCAAAAGTTCGTAGGGGGAAGGCGATTGGGCGATTAGGCGATTCGGCGATTTGGAGCCCAATCGCCTAATCGCCTAATCGCCCAACCGCCCAACCGCCTTACTCCCCCTGAAAGGAGCGCCGATTAATTGCGTTTGCCTGACAACGATGTCCTCGCCCTGAGCCGCCGCTACCTCGACCTGATCAGCGGCCGGGCGATGTCCGGAGCCGAGAAGGAAGCCTTCATCACCGAGACGGTCGAGAGCTACGACCGGCACATCAATCGGGGCTTCCTCACCTATCGCAAGTCCGTCACCCAGGCCGGACAGTTCGCCGCCCTGGAGTGGTCCGGCGAGGGGTCCATCCTCCGCGATCTGCTTGGCCGGGAATACATCGACATGCTCGGCGGCTACGGGATCTTCAGCGCCGGCATCAACCATCCCCGGATCGTCAAGGCAGTGCAGGACCAGATGGGGCGCATGGCGCTCAACAGCCAGGAGCTGCTCGAGCCGTGGCGCGCCGGGCTCGCCCGTCTGCTCGCCGGCGTCACCCCCGGTGACCTGGGCTGCTGCTTCTTCATCAACAACGGCACCGACGCCATCGAAGGTGCGATCAAGCTGGCGCGGCTTTACACCAAGCGGAACACTTTCGTCTCCACCCTCGGCGGGTTCCACGGCAAGTCGATGGGGGCCCTGTCGCTCATGGGCAAGGCGTCGTTCCGTATTCCGTTTCAGGGGCGGGCTGCAGGACGTGCGCTTCGTGCCCTACGGCGACGCGGATGCGCTCGACCGAGAGATGTGCATTCTCGAGGCGGTGGGGATGTCGCCGGCGGCGTTCGTGGTGGAACCGGTGCAAGGCGAGGCCGGCGGCGTGGTCCCGCCGCCCGATTATCTCCCGCGAGTCCGCGAGATCTGCACCCGCCATGGCACCCTGCTCATCGCCGACGAGATCCAGACCGGCATGGGGCGCACCGGCAAGCTCTGGGGGGTGGACCATAGCGGCGTCGCTCCCGACATCATGTGTCTCGGCAAGTCGATCGGCGGCGGGGTCATGCCGCTCTCGGCGTTCATCTCCACGCCCAAGATCTGGGAAGTTATGATCCCCAATCCGATCATCCACTCCACCACCTTCGGCGGCAACCCGATCGCCTGCGTCGCCGGCATCGCGGCGATCACGGTGACGCTGGAGGAAGACCTGCCCGGTCAGGCGGCCATGAAAGGGGAATTCCTGCTCAAGGAGATCGGCGCGCTGGTCAAGCGCTATCCCCAGGTGCTGACCGACGTCCATGGCCTCGGCCTGCTGATCGGGATGGAATTCCCTACCGATGAGATCGGTTATG
>JANOFA010000849.1:0-1991 GCA_031413355.1 Gemmatimonadota bacterium
GCGCAGGCGGCTTCCAGGAGCATCGGCGGCCCGACGACGATGGTAGTGCGGCTGGCGTGGGCCGCACGTACTCGACGAATCCGGCTGGGCCCACCCGTCGCATGAGCGGATAATGCACCACCTGCACGAACCAGATGAGGCCGGTCATGAACCAGGTGGCGGCGGCGTGCAGCAGGGGCAGCATCGTGCAACCGGGGTGGGGAAGAATCAGGGCGAAAGAAAGCGCTCGGAGGTTCGCCCTCGCGCCATTCCGTGGTGTCGTCCTATCGGTGCAGCGGCTTGTACTTGATTCGGTGCGGCTGGCCGGCGTCGGCGCCCTTCCGCTTGCGGAGGTCCGCGGCGTACTCCTGGTAGTTCCCCTCGTACCAGACGATCTCGCTGTTGCCCTCGAACGCGAGGATGTGGGTCGCGATCCGGTCGAGGAACCACCGGTCGTGGCTGATCACGACGGCGCAGCCGGCGAAACCCAGCAGGGCATCCTCCAGCGCGCGCAGCACGTCCACGTCGAGGTCGTTGGTCGGTTCGTCGAGGAGCAGCAGGTTCCCGCCGCTCTTGAGCACCTTGGCCAGCTGCAGCCGGTTGCGCTCACCGCCGGAGAGGTCCTTCACCTTTTTCTGCTGGTCCGAGCCGCGGAAGTTGAAGCTGGCACAGTAGGCCCGTGCATTCACCTTGCGGGTGCCGAACAGCATCTCGTCCTCGCCGCCGGAGATTTCCTGATAGGCGGTGTTGTCGCCCACCAGGGAATCGCGACTCTGGTCCACGTAGGCGTACTTCACCGTCTTGCCCACGATGAGCTGGCCGCTGTCCGGGGTCTCCTGCCCGGTGATCATGCGGAACAATGTGGTCTTGCCGGCGCCATTGGGACCGATGACGCCGACGATGCCGCCGCGCGGCAGCGCAAAATTCAGGTTGTCGAACAGCAGCCGGTCGCCGTAACCCTTGCTCAGGTTCTTGGCGACGACGACTTCATCGCCGAGCCGCTCGGGGACGGGGATCATGATTTCCACCGTGCCCTCGCTCTGCCGCTCGGCCTCCTCGCGCATCTCTTCATAGCGTGTCAGGCGGGCCTTGCTCTTGGCCTGGCGCGCCTTGGGGCTGGCCCGCACCCACTCGAGTTCCCGCTGCAGCGTCTTCTGCCGGGCCGAGGCCTGCTTTTCCTCGGTCGCCAGCCGCTTCTGCTTCTGGTCGAGCCAGCTCGAGTAGTTGCCTTCCCACGGAATGCCGGCCCCGCGATCCAGTTCGAGGATCCACTTGGCGACGTTGTCGAGGAAGTAGCGGTCGTGGGTAATGGCCACGACGGTGCCGGTGAAGCTCTCCAGGTACCGCTCCAGCCAGGCCACCGAGTCGGCGTCGAGGTGGTTGGTCGGTTCGTCGAGCAGCAGCATGTCGGGCTGCTCGAGCAGCAGACGGCAGAGGGCGACCCGGCGGCGTTCGCCCCCGGAGAGCGTGGTGACCTCGGCCTCGCCAGGGGGGAGGCGGAGCGCGTCCATGGCGATATCGAGCTTGTGGTCCAGCTCCCAGGCGCCGAGGTGGTCGATCTGGTCCTGCAGCCGGCCCTGCTTGTCGAGGAGCCTGGTCATCTCCTCGTCGGTCATGGGCTCGGTGAATTTCTCCGAGATGGCATTGAAGTCATCCAGCAGCTTTCGCGTCTCGCGCACGCCCTCCTCGACATTGCCACGCACGTCCTTCGTCGCGTCGAGCTGCGGCTCTTGCGGCAGGTAGCCGATCCGGGTGCCGGCCAGCGGCTTGGCCTCGCCGATGAAGTCCGTGTCCACCCCGGCCATGATGCGCAGCAGCGTCGACTTGCCGGCCCCATTGGAGCCGAGCACGCCGATCTTGGCGCCGGGATAGAACGAGAGATAGATCCCCTTGAGGATCTCGCGGGAGGGGGGCACGACCTTGCGGAGGTCGCGCATCGTGAAGATGTATTCGCCGGCCATAGGGCGCACAATATGGTCGGGGCGGGCCCCGGTGTGTAGTGGCGCCCGTCG
>JANOFA010000850.1:0-7087 GCA_031413355.1 Gemmatimonadota bacterium
GTTTCCGGAAAGTGGGCGGTGCTGGTCAATGGCCCAGCCCCGGAAGCCACGATCGTCGGCGTGCTCTTCGCCGGGCTGCTGGCGTACGCTGCCTGGAAGGATGCCGGCGAGTTCCGTCGCCCGATCCTCTACCTGGCCCTGGCCGCCGTCGTCATCGGCGTGTCGCTCAACTACATCTTCCTCCCCATCCGCGCCCTGCAGTACCCGGCGATCAACGAGGGCGAGCCGACCACCTGGGAAGCACTCAACCAGGTGCTCAACCGGGCGCAGTACGGCAAGCCGCCAGTCACCTTCCGCCAGGCGGATATCGCCAGTCAGTTCGGCAACTACCTGCAGTATTTCAACTGGCAGTTCGCCCGTGACTGGGGCAACGCCGGGATGCGGATCGGGACGATCATCTTCACTCTGCTCGGCCTGACCGGCGCCACCGCGTTGTGGCAGCGCGACCGGCGCGCCTTCTGGGCCTCGCTCACGCTGATGGGGACGATCACCGTCGCCCTCATCTTCTATCTCAATTTCAAGTACGGCTACTCCTATCCGGTCGACCCGAGCCGGGGCCAGGTCGCCCGCGAGGTGCGTGAACGCGACTACTTCTATGTGGTCTCCTTTGCCGCGTTCGGCCTGTGGGTGGCAGTCGGCTTCGGGGCGATGCTGCAGGCCATCGCCGAGTCACTCCGCGGACGGCTGAGCGAGACGGCACGGTGGGCCGCGGCGACGCCGGTGCTCGGAATCGCGCTGATCCCGCTCTTCGCCAACCATGTCACGGCGAGCCGCAAGGGCGAAACGCTGGCACGGGACTTTCCCCGCGACCTTCTGGAATCGGTGGAGCCCTCCGGCCTCCTCCTCACCGCCGGCGACAACGACACCTTCCCGCTCTGGTACGCCCAGGAAGTCGAGGGCATCCGGCGCGACGTGACGCTGGCCAACCTCTCGCTGATGAACACCCGCTGGCACCTGCAGCAAATCCGCCGACGGGTCACCCCCGATTTCGAGCCCGCTCGCGCCGCGAAGATCTGGCAGGACGGCACCTGGCCCAAGCCGACCAATCTTGTGCTGTCACTGAGCGAGCAGGAGCTGAACGAGCTGCCGGAGGCGCAACTGGTCCCGCATGGCAGCGGGGTCAAGTTCGGCAATGTGCAGATCGCCTTCGGGCGCGACACGCTGGTGCTGTCGGACCTGATGACCGTCTTCCTGATCCGCGACAATATCGGCAAGCGGCCGGTGTATTTCTCCTGGAGCGACGGCGGTTTTGCGGACCAGCTGCTGGGCCTCACCGGCTACCTCACCACCGAGGGGCTGGTGCGGAAGCTGCACAACGGGCCGCTCGACGTCGCCGGCCCGATCGTCATCAACCGCAGCCTGGGCTATGTGGAGCTGGAGCGCACCCGGAAGCTGCTGTTCGAGACCTACAACTTCGATGCGGCGAGCCGGGCGCGGCCGTTCGGCTGGGTGGACCGGCCCAGCCAGTCAATCCTCTCGCTCTACAGTGTCATTTACGGCGCGGCTGCCAGCTCCATCACCGCGGCGGGCGACACCGCCCTCGGTCAACGGGCGGATTCGATCGCCAGCGCCGTGGAGGCCAACCTCGAGCGGTAGCCGGACCTTTGACCAATGCCGGGGTGCGCCGTACCTTCCTTCCATTACCCCGCTGCTCCAGAACCGACCACTTCCGATCAGTTCCCCGCTCCCCGGTGTCCCGGGCTGCGGGGGAGTGCTCAGCCAGGGACCATGTATGCGGCCTGACGCCGTCCGCCGATGCTCTCCCGCGCGCTTCGCCGGTATCGCGCGGCTCCTCCTGCTCCTCGGCGGGAGTGCGCTCGCCGCCTGCTCCGACAGCTCGTCGATCGGACCGGGCAGCGTGATCGCGGTGCGGGTGGTGCCTGACACCATCACGCTGCTCAACGGCGGACAGGATACCGCGCAGGCGTTTCCGCTCGACGATCAGGGCGCCTTTCTCCCCGGCAAGACCATCACCTGGGACACCGACGACCCGCTGGTCGCGGTGGTGGACAGCGCGGGCGGCATCACCGCCACCGGCCTCGGTACCGCACAGGTGAGCGCCACCGTCAACGGCATCACCGGGACCGCGCTCGTCATCGTCGCACTGCCGCCGGCCATCGGGACATCGCTCAGCGCGGTTCCGCTCACTGTGATCGCCAACAGCGGAGCTCCCTCCGCGACCACCGTCGCCGTGACGAATGCCGGGGGCGGGACACTTTCCGGCCTTGCCGTGGGCACAATCGCCTACACCGTCGGCGCACCGGGGTGGCTCACCGCAAACCTCAATCAGACAACGGCGCCCGCCACGCTGAGTCTTAGCGCCGCGCCGGGGTCCCTGGCCCGGGGCAGCTATACCGCACAGGTGCCCCTCACTTCCGCCGTGGCGAGCAATAGCCCGCAGACCGTCACCGTCAACCTCACCATCGGGACCGGACCGGCAGCCACGCTCGCCATCCAGGCGGGGAATGGACAGGCGGCGCAGGTGGGCACCGCCGTCACGACCCCTCCCGCGGTCCTGGTCACCGACCAGTTCGGCAATCCGGTAAGCGGCCGGTCTGTGACCTTCGCGGTCGCGTCCGGCGGAGGCTCCGTGGTGGGCGGTGCCGCGACCACCGGGAGCAACGGCATCGCCGCGGTCACGAGCTGGACGATGGGCACCATCGTGGGCGCCAATACCCTCACCGCCACCTCCGCCGGCCTGACGGGCTCGCCCCTCCTCTTTACGGCCACTGCCACCGTCGGCGCGGCATTGCAGATCAGCGTCAGCACCGGCGACGGCCAGAGCGCCACCGTGGGCCAGGCGGTCGCCACCGACCCGGCGGTGCTGGTGACCGATCAGTTCAGCAATCCGGTGAGCGGTGCCGCCGTGACCTTCGCGGTCAGCGCAGGCGGCGGGAGCGTTACCGGAGCCACCCCGACAACCAATGCAAGCGGCATCGCCACGCTGGGGAGCTGGACGCTCGGCACCGTCGCCACGGCGCCGGTCACGGCGAATAACACGCTGCAGGCGACGGTTGCCGGCGGAGGGAGCGTCAGTTTCTCGGCGACCGCCAACCCCGGAGCCGTGACCTCGGTCGTCGTTTCGCAGGGCGACGGCCAGAGCGCCCGACCGGGCACTGCCGTCTCCACCGCACCGAGCGCCCGGGTGCGCGACAGCTTTGGCAACGATGTCTGCGGGGCCGCGGTGACGTTCGCGGTGACAGCGGGCGGCGGCTCGGTTGCCGGCGGCAGCACCACTGCCACCTGCGCCGGCTTCGGCGCCATCGCGACGGTGGGGAGCTGGAGCGTCGGCATCACCGGTAGCCTCGCCAATGGGGCCTACGCCAACGGGCTGAGCGCCACATCCAACGGAACATCGGTTGGGTTCACCGCCACCGCCCGCTACTCTTATAGTCTCGATGTGCAGCCGATCTACACCGCCAGCTGCGCCGGTTGCCACCCGGCCCTCAGTGCCCCGAATCTGGGCAGCGGCAGCTCGCACGCCGCGACGGTGGGCGTCGCCTCCGCCTGCGGTGGTCTCATCTACGTGGTCGCCTCAAGCTCGGCGACGAGTTACCTGTACCAGAAGGTGATCAGCGCCACCCCGACCTGCGGCACACGGATGCCCCCGAGCGGGCTCCTCCCCGCGGCGACGACCAACATCATCCGGGACTGGATCGACAATGGGGCGCCGAACAACTAGGCGGTAGGCGGGTAGGTCGGGCCTCCGCGCCCGACCGGTGGGCGGGCGGCGCGAGGCGGCGGGGAGCAGGGACTAGCCACTAGGGACTAGGGAGTAGGGAGTAGAGCGCGGAGAGTAGGGAGCAGGGAGTGGGGGAAAGGACGTCGCTTGGCTTGGAGCAGGCACCGTGTTTCGGTAGGGCAGGCGTCTCGCCTGCCCACACGGAGACGGCTTTCGAGAAATTGCGCGAGCGCTGATATGGGCGCCGTCCTGACACCACTCGCTCGCGAATGGCAGTCGTGCGGCACAAGGGGCCAGGGATATTCCTGGCCCCTTGTGCGTGCTGCTTCCGAGCGCAGCACGAACGGACTGTCTCGGTAGCAGCGCCGTGTGCCGGAAAGGCGACCATGCAAAGCGACCAGCACCCGAAAAAGGAAACCGCGCGAGGCACTTGCCCCGCGCGGCGGAAATCCTCGCCAGTGCTCATCCAGACATCAACTCACTCCTCCAACGGCAAATGGCTTATCGCCGAATGCTGACCGCTGACCGCTGAATGCTGACCGCTAACAGCCAACGGCTCCCTAGAAATTCAGCTCCACCCCAGTCGTCCACGTCACATTGGGCTGCAGCCCGCCACGCAGCAGCGGGATCAGCGCGTTGACAACAAAGGTCGGGGCACCGGCGCGGAACTTGAACCCGATCGAGGCGTTCATGCGGTTGTCGCGTTTGTTGGGAATCTCGGTCGGATTCACCGTGCGATCGAACGGGATGGTGTAGATCACTGGCCCCGGCAGGACCAGCTTGCTCGTTCCGACTTCCCACTCTGACAGCACTTCGGCCGCGATCGTGGCCCAGTCGCTCAGCGCCTGATCGAAGCCGACGTTGGCCAGCACTGCATTGTTGGCGAGATCCCCGCCGCGCCAGAGGTAGCCGGCATTCAGATGCGGGCTGAAGGTGCCAAACCGGCTCGAAACTGCACCGATGGCGCGGAATGATGCATTCCCCGCCCCAAGCAGCTGCTTCTCGTTCCCGGTGGCAAAGCGCGCATCGCCCAGCAGCGCCATGCCAAATTTCTCCGAGTTAGCCAGGTTGACCTTGAGCCGCGCCGCGACGTCGCCGATGCCGGTGGCGGAGCCGAACGTTGCAGTGGACGCGCGAAGAATCGGGTCGGCGGAGGTGCCGCCGAAGAAGTGGAGCGCTGGTGTGCCGAACGGGATGATCTCGGCGGTGCTGCGGCCCTGAAACGAGGTGTGCACCAGCGGCACGGCGACGCCGATGTCCACCCGGTCCAGCAGGCCGTAGGTCACGAAGAACGATGAGACCAGCAGGTCGACAAACATCGACATGCGGAGCTGGATGATGTCGTTTTCGAAATCGGGATCGCCCAGTCCGGGGTTGCCGATGTCTTCGTGGGTAAAGTTGAGGGTCAGGTTGTCGATTGGCGCGCCACGCAGGGTCTTGAACCGGATGCCGCTCAGATTGGCGCCCATCAGGAAGCGGCCCTTCCCGAGGGTCTGGGCGCGCTCGCCGAAAATAGGCCCGCTGGAGGCAGAGGATTTCACCGGCACGCCGCCCACGAACTTGAATGTCACACCGCTCGAGGAGGAGCTCAGCGGGAAGTTCGAGGCATTGGTCGCGATCGCGTCGGTGATAAAGGAAATGACCGCGAAATTGCCGACATCGGCAGCGGGGATGAAGTGGTTGCCGTGCCCATTGTTGGAGTTGACTGAGCCATCAAGACACAGCGGCTCGCCGCAACTCCCAAAGGTGAAGAGGTCGGAGATCCGGTCCCGCAGATTCCCTGACTGGGCGGTGGCCGGTGCGGCCGAGATGGCGAGAGCTGCGAACGCGAGCAGGGCTCGACGATACATGACGCCTCCGGCTTTTCTCTTTGGGGATGCTACAGAGTAAGACCGGCCGAGCGGGGCCGCAAGCGGGTCCGGCGGGAAAGGAGCGGGTCAGGCCCCGTCCGCGCCGCCCAAGTCAGTTGATGGAGGTTATCCGCCAGCCCGAACTGAGCTTGTCCAGCACGGCGGTCCGTGGTGGCGACGCCTCGCTCTGCTTGCCTTTCTTGTCTCGCTGAATTGAGGTCCCGCCAATCTGAGCCGTGGCCGTCCCACCAGATACCTCGACGCTGAGGATCTTCCACCGACTGGTATCCAGCGAGTACTTCTGCCGGAAGAACTCCTGCCACGCCTGCTTCACCTGACCCGTCATTCCCGGAAAGGTCGCCGTCATACCCTGCAGGTCGCTGGCGGACAGCGCCCGGGCGTACTCCCGCAGCACCAGCTCAACGGCCGGCCGCTCATCCACCGGAGTGCTCACCGGCGGAGGAGCCTGCGTGACGACTGGCACCGGCACCGTCACCGGCGGCTCGGCTGACGGACGGCGGGCCGGCTCGGACGGCGGGATCGATTCCGCTGTCGTCGGCGGGTGCAGCCGGGACGGGTCGGTGGCGGCCTGCTGCTGGGCGACGCGTAGCCGGGCATTGTTCTCGGCGACGCCGTAGGCCGTCGCCGCGCCGGAAATAGGCCGCATGCCATCGGTTGGCTTGCCACTCCCCGCCAGCTGTTCCGCCTGTCGCCGCAGATTATCCGCGGGGCTCAGCTCCGGCACCGTGGCGCCGGCCGTCACCGCCCGCTGGCGCGCCTGATTGGCGGTGGTCAGCGCGCGGTCATACTCGCGGCGGTCGCGGCGCAGCTGCGCCGGACTCACCGCTGGTGCAGCGGGCTGCGTCGGCGTGGTCGCGGCCGACTCCGCCGGGAGGCCCGCCGGCGTGCTGCTGTCGACCACCGGCGCGGGGGGCGGTGGGTCCGTCTGCTCCGGCCCGGCGGCCTGCTGTGATTCCGTCGGCGCCGGTTCAGGTCCAGCCGGCGGCGCCGATTTCCATGGCTGCCACACCGCGAGAGCCGTGGCGATCACCACGACCCCCAGGCCGCCGCCGATGAGCGGCCACTTGGAGCCCGTCTTCCGGGTGGGAAGACCGCTGGTGACCACCGTCGCCGCACTCGCCATCGCCACCGCAGAGCGAGGGTTCGCCGGTCGGCTCTGATTACCGGGGCCGGTCCGCGGTGACGGAGTGACCGCTGGCCCGGCCTTGGTGCGCTTGGTGATGGGTGTCGGGCTGACCGGCGTGCTCAGCCGCTGCAGCAGCTTGGTATTCTCGCTCTTCTTGGCAAGCTCGATCAGCTGGACGCGCATCACATCGTCGGTCTTGGCGGGCGGGTCGCCAATGGCCTCCACGGCCGCCTCCATGTTGGGCCACCGTTCCGCCGGATCCTTGGCCAGCATCCGCAGCACGGCCAGACGCAGGTCATCGGGGCAATCGGGACGCGCCGCCTCGATCGGCGGGGGAGGATCGTTGAAATGGCCGTACATGATGGCCATCATCGACCCGCCGGCGAAGGGCGGCCGTCCGGTGATCAT
>JANOFA010000851.1:0-1308 GCA_031413355.1 Gemmatimonadota bacterium
CGAGGGGAAGGCGGTCATCGGCGGAAGGTAACGCTGATGCCATTGGCCGGACCTGTCACGATTACCGGTCTCGGTCTTTCTGGGGGCGACCCCACGGATCTGTTTCAAATTCCCCTGGGCGACCCTGAGAGTCGCCCCTACGGGTGTGATCCTTACCTGCTTGGGCGGAGCTGGAGCTCCGCCCCCACCCTAGCGCTAACTCCCCATCTGGGCGGAGCTGGAGCTCCGCCCCTACCCTAGCCCCAATTCCCCATGTCTCCCTTCTGGCACACGCTCCTTGTTCCTGACGAACCGATCGCCGCGAAGATCCTGCGCCCGGTCGTCATCTACCTCTTCCTCATCCTGGGCCTGCGGCTAGCCGGCAAACGCGAGCTGGCCCAGCTCAATCCGTTCGATCTCATCGTCCTGCTCACCCTGTCCAACACGGTGCAGAACGCGATCATCGGCGACGACACGTCGATTCTCGGCGGCATCATCGGGGCGACCACGCTGCTGGGTATCAATTACCTGGTGGTGATGCTGGTGTTCCGGTTCAAGCGGGTGGGCACGATCATCGAGGGCGGACCCGATGTGCTGATCAAGGACGGGCGCATCATTGAGGCGCGACTCGCCAGCGAGACCATCACAATCACCGAACTCGAAGAGGCGGCACGCAAGCAAGGCTTTGCCTCGCTGCGCGAGGTGGACCAGGCGATCCTCTACCCTGGCGGCAGCTTCTGTTTCATTGCCAAGGTTCCGACCGGAGAGGCGATTCACCATCATCAGGTGATGGCCGAGCTGCACCGGTTGCGGCAGCAGGTGGAGGCGATGGGGGCGCGGGCGGGGTAGGTCAGGCGGACGGGCGGACGGAAGATAGTTGCTGTGATTCTCAGCGCAGCGAAGAACCGCTCCATCTGCCACCTGCTAGCTGCCACCTGCTAGCTTACACCCCATGCCTACCGCTCTCATCACCGGCGCCACTGAGGGAATCGGCCGCGCCACCGCGTTTGCGCTCGGACACGCCGGCTACCAGGTCGGGGTCTGCGCCCGCACCCCCTCGAAGCTTCGCGCGCTGCTCGACGAACTCGCCGCCGCCGGCATCACGGCGGCGGGATATCCCGCGGATGTCGGGCTGGAAGCCGACGTCGCCACGCTCATCTCGCACCTGACCGCGGCGCTGGGTCCGGTCGACGTGCTGGTCAACAACGCCGGCATCGCCGTGCTCAAGCCATTCGCGGAGCTCACGCTCGATGAGTGGGATGCCACGATGGCGACCAACCTGCGCAGTCTCTTCCTCGTCACCCGGGCGGTGCTGCCCGGGATGCGGGA
>JANOFA010000852.1:0-4058 GCA_031413355.1 Gemmatimonadota bacterium
CCGACGATTGACGGCTGTTTGCGTTTGCCTCAGCGTCGTGACGGCTGACGGCTGACGGCTGACGGCTGACGGCTGACGGCTGACGGCTACTCCCCTCCCGCTGGACGATGCTCCGGGATGAAGTACGCGAGCGGAATCACCATGAAGATTGCGTACGACAGCCAGATCGAGACGTAGGCGAGGGGAACTGCCGCCACGTAGAGCGCAAAGGTGACGAGGTTCTTTCGGTGGGCCCGTCCATGGTATCCTGTCAGGCTCGGGTCGTGGCGGTGCTGACGGGCGACCGACAGTCGCAGCAGTCCGAACGCGGCGGAGGCAAGGGCGAGCAGGCCGCCGTACATGGCCACTGGGAGTGCGGCCGTGGGGTTCTCCCCCATGTACCCGGTGACGAACGGAATCAGCGACATCCAGAAGAGCAGGAGGTTGTTGGTCCACAACAGCGCCGCGTCGGCCCGCAGCGCGGTGTGGAGCAGATGGTGGTGATTGACCCACATGATGGCGACGAGCACGAAGCTCATCAGGTAACTCAGGAACACCGGTGTGAGGTGGAGCAGGGCCGAGGCGCTGGTGTCGTGCGGAACCTTGAGTTCCAGCACCATGATCGTGATGATGATCGCGATCACGCCATCGCTGAACGCCTCGACCCTGCCCGTCCCCATGAGGGCGCGCTCTTACTTGCCGGCGGTGACGGGAATCGTGACCCGGGTCTTCTCCCACTCCAGCAGCAGATTCACCGCTCCGCCGGTACCCGCCTCCGACCGGAGGGTGAACGTCTCGACCGGCGTTGCGATGGCCGCGCTCGGGACGATACCATGCCCCACCTCCTGCGCCTTCACCGCATCGGTGTAGCCATGCTCCTCGCCCCACTGGGTGATGGAGCGGTTCACGATGACGTGCCACTCCTTCGCGCCCGGAATGGTGTAGAGCGAATAGGAGCCCGCCGGCACGGCAACCCCGGCGATCACGAGCGGGCCGGAGGTGTGAATCATGGTCGGCTCATTCGAGCCGGTGCGCCAGAGCTGTCCGAATGGGACGGCCTCGCCGCCAATCATGGTGCGGCCGCGGGCGGAGGGGCGGCCGTAGCACAGCTTCACCTCGGCGGTCCCCACCGTGAAGCTGATCGAATCGAGCGGGCTCTTTCGGGTTGCCAGCGGCAGATTCTTCGTGTTCATGGTGATGCAGCCAGGCGCGGCAGCCGGCAGCGGCGCCGGATGGGCGGCGGTCAGGGTGAGGGCGGTGGCGAGAAGTGTGACGAGCATGACGAACCTCACTGCGTTGAAGGATGCCGACCAGCGTTCGAGTCGAGCTGCTGGAAGGCGCTTAGCGCCCGCGCCAGCGCGTCATCCGCGCTCACCGCGAGCACGTTCAGGTGTCCCATTTTCCGCCCGGGACGGGGCGCGGTCTTGCCATAGAGGTGAAGATGGACCTGCGGATCCCCGAGCGCACCGGCCCAGTCGGGCGTGCCGTCGGACCAGAGATCGCCCAGCAGATTGACCATGGCCACCGGTGACAGCAGCTGGGTCTCTCCGAGCGGCATTCCGGTCACGGCGCGTACCTGCTGCTCGAATTGATCGGTGGCGCAGGCGTCGAGCGTGTAGTGCCCGCTGTTGTGCGGTCGCGGCGCCATCTCGTTGACGAGCAACCGGCCCCCCTCGACCACAAAGAATTCGACCGCCATCGTCCCGACGTAGTCCAACGCGCAGGCCAGCGTGGCCGCAGCCTGCCGGGCCCGGTCGGCGACCGCCTGCGGGATCCGGGCGGGGACCACGGTCGTGAACAGTATCCCGTCGACGTGGTGATTCTCCGCGACGGGGAAGGTGACGACCGTGCCATCGGCGCCGCGCGCCAGCACGACGGAAATCTCGCGCTCCAGCGGGACCCGGCGCTCAAGGACGCAGGGCTGGCCGCCGAAGGCCGCGAAGGCCTGCTCCAGCTCCACGAGCGAACCCACCGCCGACTGCCCCTTGCCATCGTATCCGAGTCGGCTGGTCTTCAGCAGGGCGGGGGCGCCAATCGCCGCGAAGGCCGCCGGGCAGTCTGCGCCGGAGGTGATCGGGCGGAAGGGCGCGGTCTCGAGGCCCTGCGTCTGGGCAAAGCGCTTTTCCGTCACCCGGTCCTGGGTGATCGCGACCGCCTCCGGCCCCGGGCGGACCGGCCCGAACTGGCGCAGAAAGGTGAGACTCGCTGCCGGAACATTCTCGAATTCCGTGGTGACCGCGGCACTCGCTGTTCCCAATTCCGTGAGCGCCGTCGTGTCGGTGTAGTCGGCCCGGATGTGGCGCGTGGCGATGCGGCCGGCAGGACTCGCGGGATCGGGGTCGAGGACAATGACCTCGTAGCCCATCCGCAGCGCCGCCTGGGTGAACATCCGTCCGAGCTGCCCGCCGCCGAGCAGGCCGAGGGCGGCCCCCGGCTGGATCACGTGGGGTCCGGAAGCGAGAGGCCAAGCACGCGATCGGTCTGGGTACGGCGGAACAGTTCGAGTCGCTCGGCCAGCGCGGCGTCGGACCGGGCCAGGAGGGAGATGGCGAAGAGACCAGCATTCCGTGCCCCCCGACTCACCGATGGCAAAAGTGGCCACGGGAATGCCGCCCGGCATCTGCACGATGCTGAGCAGACTGTCGAGCCCGTTGAGATGCTTGGAGGGGACCGGGACCCCGAGGATGGGGAGTGTCGTCTTGGCGGCGAGCATGCCGGGGAGGTGGGCGGCCCCGCCGGCGCCGGCGATGATGCACTGGAGCCCTCGCCCCTCAGCCTGCTCGGCGTAGCGGTAGAGCAGGTCCGGCGTCCGGTGGGCCGACACCACCCTGGACTCGTGCGCCACACCAAAAGCGGTGAGCTCCGCGGCGGCATGCTGCATCACGGCCCAGTCCGATTCGCTGCCCATCACGATGCCAACCAGCGGCCCGGCCATGCGCGCCTCACAGAGTGCGGGAGTGGGACCGGCGGAATCAATCCGTGTCGCGCCATCGGGGCAAGCGGTACCTCAGGCCACCGGGTTGCGGAAGATGAAGTAGACCGCGCTTACTTCACCTCTTCCTGGAGCTTGAACACCATCGCTGCCAGCACGCCCCCCGCCAGCGGCCCGACGATGTACAGCCAGAGGTTGGCAAAGGAGCCGCCACCGATCAGTCCGCGGACCAGCGTGGGGCCGATGCCGACGGCGGGATTGAACGCTCCGCCCGACACTCCACCACCCGCGAAGGCCGCGACGACGATGGTAAAGCCGATGGCCAGTCCGTAGAACGAATTGCCCTTGGTCGATGGGTGGGTCGCGGTGTTGAGGACGACCAGCGCCAGGGCGAACGTGAACAGGATCTCCACCAGCAGGCTGGCCATCACGCTGGCGGTCGGTGACGGGTCCGGGGCGAAGGTCTGGCCCAGAATCAGATAGACCAGCAGCGAGGCGGTGATCGCGCCCAGAGTCTGGCTCACCCAGTAGGGCAGCAGCTCCTTGCGCTCCAGTTTTCCCCGCAGCATCGCCGCGAGGGAGACCGCCGGATTGTAGTGGCCGCCGGAGATATGGCCGCCCATGTACACCATGATCATCAGCGAGCAACCGATCGCCAGCGGGGCCATTGCCACCTGGCCGAGCACGGTCAGTCCGATGGTGAGCACCAGGAACATCGTGCCGATGAATTCGGTCAGGTATTTGGTCATGGTCCGGTTGAGTGGAGGTTGAGGCGCCAGATGGTCGGGACCGCCGTCGCGCCATCCTGCGGGTGCAGGAAGCGGGGGCCAAGTTGTCAGCCCGTCCGGGCCTGCCGCAAGGGGGGGCGTCGCCCTGGGAGTCGCCCTGCTGGCGCCGGTTCCCGGCGTCGGCTAGTTTCGCCTTCTCCTCATTTGCGCGAGCACAGGATGGCAAAGGAAGGTCTCACGTGGGGCGGCATCGGGTTCCGGCTGCTCGGGGCGCTGGTGCTGGTGTATGCCACCTACAACCCGCAGGGAATCTCCTTCTTCCATTGGGCCATCGAGCCGAAGGCCGGTGAAACTGGCCTCAGCGGAATTCTGCACGGCTTCACGCCGCTCAAGGCCTTCGCCGGGATCGCTCTTGTCGC
>JANOFA010000853.1:0-11982 GCA_031413355.1 Gemmatimonadota bacterium
GACCCAGCATGCGGTTCGATTCGGCCGAATCGGCATCCGACTTTTCCTTGCCGCGCTCGGTGACGACGAAGCGCTTCACGGTCAGCAGCAAATGGCCGACCAGCAGCAGCGTCGCCGGAATCATCAGCTGCAGCCAAAGCATCGAACCTGTGACCCGCTGATTAACAGTCAGCTGCTCTACCAACTGAGCTACTCGGGAAGGGATGCGTCACATCGAACAAACCGCTCAGCCTCTCAGCCGGCGGTGAATCTCAACTGATCCCCGCCCCCGGTCAACCCGGAGACCCTTCCCGCCACCCTGCTCCTGGCCGGCAATGCTCCTACCCATGCGGTCGGACGTCCGAGGCGTGATTCGCAAGTGGACGTGCGCTGGATCACCAGCAGAATTCAGATCAAGATACATTAAAAGAACAGTATAATGATACTATGATGACACTGTATTGACGTGAGTGTCGAAAAGCGCACGTACGGCAGTCGAGGTGTCGCTCACGGGTCCCTGGCTCAGTTCCAGCCTGCCCGCCGGCGTGCGTGACTAAAGTCAAATGATACATAACATTGCCAGCCATGCGAGCAGTCGCTCACAGTAATCTTTTCATGAGCGAGCGCTCACATCCGCCTACCTCGAACTTACCACATCATTCTGATCTTTTCCATTTGCCATAATGACCTGTAAGTGATTGTTGAAAATGATTTTACACTATTTCACAGTAGCCATTTCTCTCCTCCCCCTTACTATCACTCCATGCCAATTCATCCTCTCGTCGGCCATCTCGGCGAGCGCGCCAAGGTTCTCGAGTCGCTTAAGCTGGGGCGGCTCCCTCAGCTCCTGCTTCTGACGGGGCCGGAGGGAATCGGCAAGCAGCGATTCGGACTGTGGATTGCCCAGACCGTCCTGTGCGAGGCGCAGGACCAGCCCCCCTGTGGCACCTGCCGGTCCTGCACCCTGGTCATGGGCCTCGGGCATCCGGACCTCCACTGGCTCATGCCCGTACCCCGACCGAAGGCGTCGGACCCGGACAAACAGGTGGAAGAGCTGGTGGACACGCTCGGTCAGGTGGTGGCGGAACGGCGCAAGGACCCGCTCTACCAGCCGTCCGACGGGTTGGCGGGGCATTTCATGGCGACAGCACGACTGATCCTCCGGCGGGCCGCCCTGACGCCCGCAATGGGGCGCCGGAAGGTATTCCTGATCGCTGAAGCAGAGCGCCTCGTCCCGCAGGAGGCCAACCCGGAGGCGGCGAACGCCCTGCTCAAGCTGCTGGAGGAGCCGACAGCCGATACGGTCGTGATCCTGACGACACAGGACCCCAACCGGCTGTTGCCCACGATCCGCTCCAGGATGGTTCA
Source organism: Gemmatimonadota bacterium (assembly GCA_031413355.1). Classification (GTDB taxonomy): domain Bacteria; phylum Gemmatimonadota; class Gemmatimonadetes; order Gemmatimonadales; family GWC2-71-9; genus JADJOM01. The sequence continues at coordinate 1,348 of JANOFA010000853.1, forward strand.
GCTTCGCCTGGGGCGCTTGCCGGACCGCTTGGTGGAGGAATTTCTGGGAGAGCGGCTCGGGCTGGCCGGGGAACAGCTTCAGTTCCGCACCCGTGCTGCCGCTGGCTCGATTGGCCGGGCCCTGGCCCTTGCTGAAGACGAGGCCAAGGCCCACCGGGCCGCCGACGACTTCCTCTCTGCGGTAGTTGCCGGGGCAGGCAACCGGGCCGAACGGGCGCTGAAGCAGGGACCATTTGCGGCCCGGGGCGATTTCACCGCCATGCTCGATGCGCTTGCCGAATCGCTGGGCGAAGCCGGCCGCGCCTCAACCGGGCTGGCAAACCGAACGGCCCTCGCCGAAGTGCTTCGGCGACCCAGGGCCCTTGAGGCGCTGGTTCTGGCTGGTGGCCGGGTTCAAGCCGCACGGGAAGCGGCACAGGGGAACGTGAACCCGCAACTACTGCTTGCCCAGCTCGCCGACGACCTGGCGGAGGTGCTGTGAGCTTGAGCCATCTGGACGAATCCGGGCGGGCCCGAATGGTGGATGTCGCGGCGAAGCCGCTCTCGCGACGGACCGCGCTGGCCGAAGGAGCGGTACGGATGAGTCATGAGGCCTTTGAACTGGTCAATCGCAACGCGATCGCGAAGGGCGACGTCCTGCGGATCGCGGAGGTCGCTGGCGTAATGGGCGGCAAGCGAACCAGCGATCTCATTCCGCTGTGCCATCCGCTCGGCCTCGACTCGATCATTGTCGAGTGCCATGCGGAGCCGGATCTGCCCGGCGTGCGGATCACCGCCAGCGCGGCTGTCACCGGCCGTACGGGCGTTGAGATGGAGGCACTGACCGCGATTGCCGTCGCAAGCCTGACCGTCTACGACATGATCAAGGCGGTCGACCGAACTGTGGTGATCGAGAACATCCGCCTGCTGGAAAAGACCGGCGGAACTCGTGGGGACTGGCGCCGGGTCGAGGGATAGTCGGCCCCGGACCGATGCCAGGTGGGTCGCTGGAGCAGCATTTCTGAAACAGGGAGGACAGTATGCATATGGAAGAACCTGATCCGCATGGACGAGCACGCTGGACCCGCCGGCTGATCGGCCGCGGCGCGATGCTGGTCGGAGCGGTCTTGCTGGTAAGTGCGCTGGCGGGTTCGACTGCCGGAGTGCGGGCGGCCGAAGAGGGCGTGGCCCCCCCGTTCGGCGCGGTCGCAGATGAAGTACGGGCGCTCAGCCACAGCCTCGCAACCACCCGCGGCGAGCTGGCGGTAGCCCGAGCCCAGGTGGACCGGGCAAACGCGATCATGCGGCATTCGTCCGGGTACCAGATCCCGGCGGACCTCGCCGCTGCCATCTACGACATCGCGGTGAGCGAGGGCATCGAAACCGACGTGGCCTTCCGCCTGGTCAAGATCGAGAGCGGATTCCGCCCAAGGGCGATGTCCAATAAGGGCGCGATCGGATTTACCCAGATCCAGGTCCCCACGGCACGGTTCTACGAGCCCGGACTGTCCACTGACCAGCTCTTTGAACGGGACGTCAACCTCCGCCTCGGCTTTCGCTTCCTGCGGGATCTGATGCGTCGCTATGATGGCGATCTGGAGCTGGCGCTCGTGGCCTACAATCGCGGCCCAGGACGGGTCGAGGAGATCCTGCTGCAGGGCGGTGATCCCTCGAACGGATACGCCGAGGCCGTCCTGAAGGGCACCAGGCACGATACGACGCTCGTCAACTAGGTTATCGACCAGAGCCGCAGCGATCACCGAACGACGAACGGCCCCCGGGAAGATCCCGGGGGCCGTTTGTCGTTCAAGGTACGAGGCACCAGGTCAGTCTGGGATCATCAGGCGGGACCCCGCCTTCAGCACTGAACTGGTCGTCATTCCATTGGCGGACCGCAGGGCAGCGAGCGTCACGTGATGCCGCTCCGCGATGCGGGAAAGTGTATCGCCCCTCCGGACGAGATAGGTACGCGCACCTGAGGTCGACGCGGGCGTCGCCGCCGTCCGTCCGGGGGCGGGGACCCGGATCACCTGCCCTGCCTTGAGCACATCCTCGCGGCTCATGGCGTTGAGCTCACTCAAACGGTCGATCGTGGTCCGGTAGTGCGACGCGATGGTCGAGAGCGATTCCCCTCTGAGAACGCGATGCTTCAAGGTCGCGGAACCGGTGCTGCCGGAGCGGGCGGGTGCCTCCGCAGGTCCCACACTCGCGGGAATGACGCTGGTGGGGATCGCCAGGTGCGTTCCGGTGCGGAGGCGGGTCATGCGGACGCCAGGGTTCGCCGCGCTGATCTGGGAGGTCGTGACACGATAGAGCTTGGCGATGGCCGCCACAGTCTGGCCACGGGCCACGACATGCTCGACCAGATTAACCCGCTCCTTTTCGGCCAGCGCCTCATACCGCGCCGCCACCAAGGCACCGGAGCCCTCGGGCAGCCGCACCACGGCAGTGCTCCGCGGCGGGGTGACCATGCGCAGGTACTGTGGATTCATCTCCCGCATGAACGCCACAGAGGTATCCGCCAGCCGGGCCAGGACGTCGAGCCCGGTGGAATTGGTCACGATAATGGAGTCGTAGCCGAGGGCGGGAATCCCGGTCGCTCGGGTGAAACCGTACTTTTCCGGCTGCTTCGCGATCAGGGCGGCAGCGATCAGCTTCGGGACATAGTCCTTGGTCTCGCGGCGCAGATACCGAGTGTCGTACAGGCGGAAGAAGGTGGCGTCGGGATTCTCCTCTTCCTCCTCATCGTCGTCCGGGAGGCGACGCAGCCCGCGACCGACCTTGCCCGCACCGGCGTTGTAGGCCGCCGCCGCGAGGTACATCGACCCGAAGCGATCGCGCAGGTCAGCGAGATGTCGTGCGGCGGCGTCCGTCGCGCGAACGGGATCGCGGCGTTCGTCGATCCATGAATCGATGCGCAGCCCATACAGTTTGCCGGTCGCCTTCATGAACTGCCACATCCCCGTGGCGCGTGCCCGGCTGACGGCGGTGTTGGAGTAGCCACTCTCGATCAGTGCCAGGTAGACCATGTCCTCCGGCACTCCGTACGTGCGAAGGCTGGTGCGGATCATCGGCTCGTAGCGCGGCATCCGCTGGAGCCAGATGGCGAAGCGCTCCCGCGCCGGGCCCTGAAAGAAGTCGAGATAGTACTGCACCCGCGCGTGGGAACCGTAGGTCTCGACATCGATGTCATAGGTGACGTCGGCCGTGCCAACCGCGTTTGCGCCGCCCGGGACCTCGATCGCTCCGCTGTCCTCCAATCCGGAATCCTGCGGCGCCGGCTTGGCGGTGGCGAGCTGCTCGAGGATCGCCGCATCCGCGGCGGAATCGGGATCGACCGGAACGAGGGCCTCGTCGCCAGCCTCGGCCAGCGTGATGCTATCGGCGGAACTGTCCCGGCTCAGGTCGGTCCGCGCCGTGTCGACCGCCCCGCGCGGACCATCGGCATGACCCAGTTCCGGAGTGACAGGAGCCGGCGCGGGGTGACCGCACGCCGTGACAAATCCCGCGAGAGCCCAGAGTGTCCAATGCTTCATGGAGTGATGCGCCTTTCTGGTGCCTGCCTGTCGGGAAGGAACTGCCGTCGGCCGGCCGGGGACCAGCTTCCGGTTGCTGGCTCGATGTCCCTACCCCTACTGCAGTGCAAGATCCTTGCGCGAGGGGCAAAAGAGAACCCCCATTTCGGCGACTATTCGGGCTGAATGAAAAAGGGGAGGGGGCCGCGAAATGAGGCTTTCCATGCTTTTCCCGAGATGCACCGCGGTGGACCCGGGTCGCGCGGTCAGCGCATGAAGAAGCGGTTGCCGAGAATACGGTTGGTGGCGTGGAGGACGGCGAGCGCGGCACCGCGGACCGGATCGGCATCCGGAGTGAGAAAACAGCCGACCAGACGCTGGGTCTGATCGTCGCCAGGCACCGCCAGCGAGACGATCACGACGTTGGAATCGAAGGCCCGCACCGCTTTCACCCCCAGCAGCTCAAACTTGATCTCGCCCTTAACGGCTTTGGTGAGCGCGATCACGCACGCTTCCGCGGCGCAGCGCAACTCCCCCGCCTGGGATCCCAGACTTTCCGCTTCCCCAACGAACTCCTCCGAGTCCTGCAAACTGAGCACGACCCGTGACCTGCAGCGCCCATTGGCGAGCCGGTCGAGGGTGAACTCGGTGAAACGGAGTCGGTCAGGAAGCCGAGACATCGTGGGTGCAGATCGCCTTATGACAGAATACCTTATGCGAATGCGAATCCTGTGCCTTGCCGCCCTGTTGACGCTCACCATCCAGCCGGTCGCTGGGCAGGAGCCGGTGGCCCTGGCGGAAGCCTTCCGGGCCCGGATCGCCCGCGACACCGCCGAGGTATCGGTCGCCTACTACGACCCCGTCCGGCGGGACAGCGTTCTGGTCGACGGGCTCCGGCGGTATCACGCGGCCAGCACAATGAAAGTTCCGGTCCTGATCGAGCTCTCCCGACGAATTGATCGGGGCGAGTTGCGCTGGGACACACCGCTCCTGGTCACCAATCGGTTCGGGTCGATCGTCGATGGCTCCCCCTACCAGCTGGACCTGGCCGACGATTCGGACTCGACCCTCTACGTCCGGACCGGCACCACGGTCCCGGTGGCCGAACTGGCCCGGCTGATGATCATCCGAAGCAGCAATCTCGCCACCAACCTGCTGATCGCGCTGCTCGATCCGGCACGGGTTGAGGCCGCTGCCCACAGGCTCGGCGCCGATTCCATCCGGGTGCTGCGCGGGGTGGAGGACCAGAAGGCGTACGACCGCGGCCTCAACAATACGACGACAGCCAGAGACCTCGCGGTTCTCCTGCTGGCTGTCGCGGAGGGGCGGGCGGCAGAGCGGGCCTCGTCCGACTCAATGCTCAGGATGCTGCTCGCGCAGGAGTTCAACGATGGGATCCCAGCTGGGCTTCCGGCGGGGGTGTCGGTCGCGCACAAGACCGGATGGATTACGGGGCGGCTGCTGCATGACGCCGCCATCGTGTATCCGCCGGGACGGGGTCCGTTCGTCCTGGTTGTCCTGACGCGGGGGCTGGCCGACCGGGCTGTGGCAGCGCGCCTGTCGGCCGACCTGGCGGCGATCGCCTACCGCTGGGCCACCCGGCGGCCCGACCCGCACGAGTAGCCGGGCGCACGATGAATCCGGGAGGAGCTACTTCTCGTTGATCCGCGCGGCAAGCGCGGCAGCGACCCGGGCGTCCGAAAGACGGTCAGCCTGGGCGTAGAGATCGGTGCGGGAGGAGGACTGGAGCCCCGTGCTGGCCCAGAGGGAGCGGCGCGCCTGCCCGTCGCAGCGGCAGCTCAGGACCAGCCGCCAAGCCTGGGTATTCGCCACCCGCTCTGCCACAGGGGCGACCGCCCAGCGGGTTTCTCCGACAGTGATCTCTCTCCACGCCATGCTTCGCTCGGGGGTTTGTTAGGGTCGGCGAATGTGAGAGCCAGATCCGTGCCTGTCAAGATGCGACGGCCCTCCGGCGTTTCAGGATCCACCTGGTCAGGAAGCTGAACCCGACCAGGAGGAGCCCGGCGCCGACCGCCCGGAGGAGCGCCGACCGGCTGGCCTGGGCGGAACCGGCCAGGAGGGCGTCGGCAAAAAAGACATACACCGCCGTCCCAGGGAGGATGCCGACCACCGTCGCCAGGGCGTAGTCCCGCCACGGGATTGGCGTCAGCCCGGCCGCGAAGTTCAGCAGGCTGAATGGCGCGATCGGCAGGAGCCGCAGGGTCAGGAGACCCTGGAACCCCGCTGCCCCGGAGATCCGGTCGAAGGCCGCCAGTCGCGGGCCGAAGAAGCCTTCCAGCGCGGAGCGGCCCAGCCGGCGGGCCAGCCAGAAGGCGAGAGAGGCCCCCAGATTGGCCCCGAGCGTGACCCAGAGCACACCCCGCCAGAATCCGAACGCCGCCCCGCCAAGGAGGGTCAGGATGCTCGCGGGAAGCGCGAACCCCACCGCGGCGGCATAGACCAGCGTGAAGACCGGCCCCACCCACCATCGCCCGGCGGCACCTCGCAACGACGCGAGCGCGTGCAACCGTGCCGCCGGATCGCGCAGGATGTCCAGCAGCCCGGTCGCCTGGGCCAAGGCCACCCCTGCACTGAGAACGGCCACCATCAGGGCAAGTCGGCCCCAGCCGCGGTTCACAGGCCCCACCGCACGATCCGTTTCAGCAGTCGCCCGCCCAGGGAATCGAGTTGCTCCCGCCGGGCGAGATTCGCCGCCCGGAGGATGCCTTCGCTCATGGTGGGATAGGGATAAATGAATGACGCGAGGGCAGCGAGTTTGAGACGGCGCTGCATGGCCAGGATGATCGGCGCGATCAGATTGCCGGCGCCGGTACCCACGATGGTCGCGCCGAGCATGGTCCCGGAGGGTGTCGCCACGAGTTTGACGAATCCATCGCGGCGCCGGTCGGTGATCGCCCGATCTAGATCGGCGAAGTCGTATTGCCAGACCCGTGCGTCCACCCCGGCTGCGCGGGCCTCGTACTCGGTCTGCCCGACGCGGGCGATTTCCGGATCGCAGTAGGTCACCCACGGCACCACCCGATAGTCCGCCTTGGCCCGAAAGGGCGTGAGTGCGTTTCGCACCACCAGCTTCGCCTGATAGTCCGCCATATGGGTGAACTGCATTCCGCCGGAGACGTCGCCGGCCGCCCAGATACCCGGGAGGGTGGTTCGGAGCCGCGAGTCCACCACGACACCGGCCTTGTTCGTGGCGACACCGATGCGCTCCAGTCCGAGTCCATCCACGTTGGGCAGCCGTCCGGCGGCCACGAAAATCTGGCCGACGACGGATCGCTGTTCCGGGCCATCCTTCAGCCGCCAGACGACCGTCTTGTCGCCTGCTCCTGGCTCCACCCGGAGAATCGAAACGCCGGTATGGATGGTGACACCCTCCGCCTCGAGCTGGGCGCGCACCACGGCAGCGGCAGCGGGATCCTCCTTGATCAGGATCTGGGGTGCGACCTCCAGGACGACCACGGGCACGCCGAGCCGCTGGAAGATCTGGGCAAACTCGATCCCGATCGGGCCCGCCCCGATGAGGGCCACGGAGCTCGGTGCGTCCTCCAGGCCGAAGACGGTGAGGTGGGTGAGAAATCCCGCGTCGGCGAGTCCGGGAATGGAGGGGACACCCGGCCGCGACCCGGTGGCGATGACGATGCGTTTGGCGCGGAGGGTCCGGTCACCGACGCGCACGGTATCCGCGGTCACGAACTCCGCATCACCAAATGCGACGTCGACACCCATCGCGCGGAAGCGAGCGGGATCATCATGATGGCTCACGACCTCGCGGGCGGCGCGCATGGAACTCATGACGGCCGAAAACTCCACCGGCCTTGCCTTGCCATGCAGGCCCAGCAGGCCGCTGTCGCGACGCGACTGGGCGGCATGGGCGCTGGCGATGAGTGCCTTGCTCGGTACGCAGCCGGTCCAGAGGCAATCTCCACCGAGCCGATCGCGCTCGATCAGGGCGGCATGGGCACCGAGATAGGAGGCCCCCGCGGCACTGACGAGTCCCGCGGTTCCCCCCCCGATCGCGAGTAGATCGAACTGCTCAGGCATGACCGCTCCGGGAATATGCTGCCCACAGTACGCCGACATTGGCGGGCCGGATCTGTGGTCGCTGGCCAGGCCGGGCCAGGAAGCACAAAGTCAGGCAACTCGCCGTCTGGCGCGCTGCCTGACTCCGGGAGGCGCGCGGTGCCGCGCGGTGAACGGCCTCAGCCCCGCACGGCCTTCTGGAAGCGAGCCCGGAGGTCGCGGGTGACAGGCCCGGCCTTGCCGGCGCCAATGACGCGACCATCGACCCTGCCGATCGGGGCAACTTCGGCGGCGGTTCCGGTGAGGAAGGCCTCCTCGGCAGTGTAGAGATCGTAGCGGTTGAGGATCGTCTCGACCACACGGTATCCCGCCTCGCCGGCGATCTCGATGATCACATCCCGGGTCACACCCTTGAGCAGGCCGGAGTAGACCGCGGGAGTGTACAACACGTCCTTCTTCCAGATGAACAGGTTCATGCCGGTCGCTTCGGCGATATGACCAGAGCTGTCGAGCATGATGGCATCATCAGCGCCGGCGTTCGTCGCCTCGATCTTGGCCAGAATGTGATTCAAGTAGTTCAGCGACTTGATCCGGGGCGAGAGGGACTCTCGCTGCATGATCGGCGTACCGGCGGTGACGAGAGTCAATCCGGTCTCGTACCGTTCCGGGGGCCAGATGGCGATCGTGTCGAAAATGATGACATTGGAAGGACGGGCGCACTTCCGCGGGTCGAGGCCGAGATCGCCCACGCCGCGGGAGATGACGTGGCGCAGGTAGCCGTCCGCAATGCCGCAACGCTTCACGCCCTCCTCCGTCACGGCGATAAGTTGCTCACGCGACAGGGGTGGGGTCAGGAGAATCGCCTTGGCGGAATCGTACAGCCGGTCGACATGGTCCTTCAGGCGGAAGGTGCGGCCACCGTAGGTACGCATCCCCTCGAACACGCCATCTCCATACAAGAAGCCGTGATCGAACACCGACACCTTTGCGGTGTCGCGATCGAGCCACTGGCCGTCGAGGTACACGAGCGTCACGGGAGCTCCTGGTGCGAAAGATGGATGTTCGACGGGGCGCCGTCGGGGAGGAATGTGGCGGAGGGTCTCGGCCGGGGCAACTGTCCTGGCGGGTGCACAGGGTGGGTCCACCGCGAGTGCAAATGGAAGCGCCAGCAGAGTTGCGGAACGTGCGATCGCTGCGGCCACCGAGATTGACGGGGCAGTCCGGAGGCACGCACCCCAGCTACAGCGGGGCCGGGCCCGGGCGATGTTCCGGTCCGAATCAGCCGCGCGGTTTGTGTATCGCGTGCCCGGGAAGTAAGATGAGGGCGGTGGGACTCGAACCCACGACCTAGAGATTAAAAGTCTCTTGCTCTAGCCAGTTGAGCTACGCCCCCGGTGCGACAAACGTGGTCCGGGTGCAGTCGAAACTCAAGCCTTTGACCGTGAGGTGTCCATGCATGGTCTCCATCGGGCCGTCGCGCTCCTCCTGCTGCTCACTGCGGTCAACGCGCCCCTCCGCGCCCAGACCAACCGTGATGACCGGTGGCAGATTGCCCTTGAGAACGGCGAATATGTGTGGGACATCCGCCTGGTACGGCTCACCGGGGATTCGCTGGTCTTCCGCCGGGCGGACAGCGTCGGCGCGGTCAGCGTGCAGCGCATCGGCGAGTTGCGGCTGATCCGCAAGACCGAGTTCCGGATTGGGGCCGATGGTGGCGGGGCGCTGCCGGCCCTCGTGGGAGCGGATGACGAAGTCTACTCCTTTGCCCCGCTGGACTATGCCGCCCGCATCCGGGCGGTCCAGCAGATCCTCCTGGCGCATCCGCCCAAACCGTAGCCGGCTCCTGCAGGGGGACCACCGTTCGCTGTAGACCGCCGGGTCCTCCGGCACGCGAATCGTGATACCTTGCGCACTGTCCCTGATCGCCCACCGCCCTCACTCCCCGCCTCATGACTCACTGGAACGACCTCGCCGACCACGTCCTTGCCGGAGGTTCCGCTACTACCGAGGACGCGCTCGCCTTGCTGGCGTCCCCCGATGACCAACTGCTCGCCGTGCTGCACGGCGCGTTCCGCCTGCGGGAGCGGTACCACGGCACGGACGTGCGGATCCACGTGCTGAAGAACGCGAAGAGCGGACTCTGCCCGGAAGACTGCGCGTTCTGCAGCCAGTCAACCAGGTTCGAGACCGGAGTCGAACGCTTCGGCCTGCTGTCAGTCGAGGAACTGGTCGAGGGAGCCCGGGAAGCGGCGGCCATGGGCGCGGTGAAATACTGCATGGTCACCAGTACGCGGGGTCCATCGGAGCGTGATCTCGAAACCATTTGCACTGCCGTGCGCCAGATCAAGCGCGAGCTCAATCTCAATGTCTGCACCTCGCTCGGCCTGCTCAAGGACGGCCAGGCGGAGCAGCTCGCCGCTGCCGGGGTCACCCGCTTCAATCACAATCTCGAAAGTTCGCGGGCGCACTTTCCCGAGGTCTGCAGCACCCATGATTACGATGACCGCATCCGCACAGTGAAAGCCGCAAAGGCCGCCGGCATGGAGGCATGTTGCGGCGGCATCATGGGGATGGGGGAGCGCCTCGAGGACCGGGTCGCGCTCGCGATGGAGCTCCGCGCGCTGGAAGTCGAATCGATTCCGGTGAACTTCCTGGATCCCCGTCCTGGGACACCGCTGGGTGACCGACCGCGCCTCACCCCGCAGGATTGCCTCCGGGCGCTGGCCATGTTCCGCTTTGTGAATCCCACCCGCGACATTCGCGTCGCTGGCGGGCGCGAGGTGAATCTGCGGCACCTGCAACCACTGGCGCTCTATCCGGCGAACTCGCTTTTCTGCGATGGGTATCTCACCACGCCGGGCCAGGGGCCCGAGGCCGATATCCGAATGATCGAGGATCTCGGCTTCCGGGTCGCCGAACTAGTGCCGGCGCTGTAGGTGTCGCATCTATGCGACCCCTACGCGCCGACACGGCGCCCCCGTCACCCGACACCGAGGCATCGCCTTCGACCGACCAACTGCGCGCCTGGGACGACGCCCACCTCTGGCATCCGTTCACGCCGCACAGCGTCTATCGCGACGAGGAGCCGCTCCTGATCGCCGCG
>JANOFA010000854.1:0-3188 GCA_031413355.1 Gemmatimonadota bacterium
GCGCAGCAGTTCATCCAGTCCACACCGCCAAACCAGCCGCTGTTCCTGTTCTACACTCCGATCGCACCCCATGCGCCCGCCGTACCTCATCCCAGTGACATCGGCTCCTACAGCTCATTCCCCAACTGGCGTCCTCTGTCCTTCAATGAGGCGGATGTCAGCGACAAGCCGAGCTGGGTCAAGGCGCTGCCCAAGCTGAGCACGAGCGCAATCGCCAGCATGGATGCCTTCCACCGGGCGCAGCTGGAGACCCTGCAGTCGCTCGACCGCTCGGTCGCGGCGCTGATCGGCACACTGCAACAGGCGGATCGGTGGAACAACACGCTGGTGATCTTCCTGTCAGACAACGGACTGACCTGGGGGGAACACCGGCTGAAGGACCGGAAGCTCTGCCCCTACGAAGAGTGCATTCGGGTGCCGTTCTGGGTACGAATGCCGGGGGTGGTGGCTCGCACCGACACCAACCTCGTGGCCAATATCGACCTGGCACCCACCATCGCCGCGTGGGCCGGGCTACCGGCGCCGGTCGGGATCAACGGCATGAACCTCCTGCCGCTGATCCAGAACCCGGGGACGGCATGGCGGACCGGGCTGCTGATCGAGCATCTGGCCAGCGGCTCCACCGCCACCAATTCCAGCGGAGTCAGGACACCGCGCTATCTCTACAACGAGTACGACAACGGCAACAAGGAACTGTACGACCTCGTGACCGATCCGCTGCAACTCACCAACGTCGCCAGCAAGGCAGCGAACGCGGCCCTCGTCGCCTCGCTCAAGGTGACGCTGAACGCGCTGAAGCTGCAGTAGCAGGCAGGGTGGGTCGGGCCTCCGTGCCCGACTGGGAGTAGGAAGCAGGGTGGGTCGGGCCCCGTGCCCGACTGGGAGTAGGAAGCAGGGTGGGTCGGGCCTCCGTGCCCGACAGGGAGCAGGAGGACGCGGCGATCGGCCCGGGCACGCAACTGGCTGCTCCGTACAATCACTCATGCGTCAACGGCGGCTTTCCGACCGTGACTTTGCGCGATACTCCGCCTCGCCCTGACGATCCAGGTGCAACAGCATCAATCGATTAGCCCAGCGGCGGCGGGGGATCGCCGATCGGCCCCGATGATCAGTGCGGCGGTAACGCAGAAGGGCACGAATCAACGGCGAACAGCTACCGGCTGACAGTTTCCGGTCCGGGCGGATTATCGGGTACCGGTACCGCGCTCAATCCTGCCGCCCCAACTCCGACATTGAAAGCGTCGCACCAGACGAGGACGTGGCTATAGATGACTCCGGTCGGGATCCGAGCCGCATAGACCTGTGCTCCCATTCGGGACGACAACCGGGCAATGCGAATCGGCTGGCCAGCGTTCGCGTTGGCCGTCGTGTTCAGGTAGAGGTACGGATCAGGCACGCTGGTCGATGAAAAAGTGGAGTCGAGCGTGATCGTGGCGACATTGCCCGAGACGCTGACCGTCACGCCGCCACGCGCGGAGTGGCCGGCCAGACCGGAAAAGCGACCCGACAGCAGCAGCGTTGTGCCAGTCGGAGGGGGCTGACCAGGGCCTGGTGGCGTGGACGGATCCACCGGGACCGCATCTGGAGCGGTGGGTGGCGTGATACTGCAGCCAGCCAGCAGAAGGAGAGCACCGAACCGCACGATAAAGCCACGCATCAGGACCCCTCCGCAGTAGTTGTGTCCGAGAAAATCCAGCGTAATTCCCTGAGTTCCGCCTCTGCCGGCGCACCGGTCTGATCGGTATCCTGCATCAGCCCGACGGCGCGGATCGGTGGAGCCTCGCCGCCCCAGAAGCGCCGATAGTCCTCGAACGGTCGCACTCCAGCCGCCTGCCAGGCAGACCCGATGTCGGCCCGTCCCGCCAGACGACGAATGAGGATCTGCCCGGAAACGGGGCTGCGACCGGCGTATCCCTCCGGCTCATCACTACCCCAGCTGTAGAAGATCGCGCGCGCCTTTCCCCGGGCCATCTGCTCCACCGACCCGAATACCACGAAGACCCTGAGCGGAGCATCGTCCCGCAGCTTCGCCCGCAGATCCGCCCCAGCAGGCGCCTGCAACACCCTCCACGACCATGCAAGCAAGACCGCTGAATCCGTGACCGCCGCCGGCAGATCGCGCCAGATCCACGCCGCCTGATTCCGGCCGCGCACGGTGAGTCGCAAGCCATCGGTGGAATCGTCGGCAATTCGGAAGGTCGGTGCGCGGTGGCCGCCGACCGCGCGCAGCTGCCAGCCGGCCGGCAGGCCCTGGCGCGTGGCCGGCCGGACGAGGTCGAACAGGCTGGGTTCCGCAACCAGCAGCAGTGCAACAGTCAACAGCACAGACAGCATACGTCCTTCTCAGGGGATGACACGATAGAACGACGTGGACAGGGAGGTGGATCTGTGGGGGCAGGTGGCAGGTGGCAGGTAGCAGGTGGCAGGTGGCAGGTGGCAGGTGGCAGGTGGCAGGTGGCAGCGCGAATCTCGTCGACAGGGCAGCTAACGGCCAATGGCTAACGGCCGTTGGCTGACGGCTGACGGCTGACGGCTCCCTCCCCTCATCCTCCCAACCGGAACAGATAGCTCCCCTTCAGGAAGAACCCGTCGCTCCGACGGGCAAGCTGCCGGAACTTGAACGCCTCGCGATCATCCAGCGTGCTGCCATAGCCGGCGAAGAACACGGTGCCCGGGGTTGGGGTGAACGACAGCAGGACGTCCCCACGAAAGGCGTTGTCCTGAAACGGCGCGGTCCGCTGGTAGACGCCGGCGCCGGGGTTGAAGAGGAGGATCGGCGCCTCGGTCCGGCCGTTGTCGCGCAGGCTGTCCTGCTCATACGAGTTGTACTCGGCGACCAGCCGGAGGAAGAGCGGCCGGGCCAGCTGGTACTCCAGCTTGAGCCGCGGAATCCGCTGCCGTCCCACCAGCGTGTTGTCGGTCAGGCGGCGGTACTGGTTCTGTCGGTAGCGGGCCTCGATCCGGAGCCGGTCGGTTGGCCGCCAGTTGACGCCGAAATCCGAGAAGACGATATCGGCAGAAGCCCACTCGAAGAAGTTCTCGTCCTGGCCCCAGAGATAGAAGGCACTGGCGGAGAAGCCGCGGAACTCCGGGGTCGAAAACGAGAGCGCGTAGTCCCGGTTGGGAAGGCGCTGGTTGCCGCCGGTGAACGCGACGGTGTCGAGGCCAAGGCCGCCCGGGCCCGGCAC
>JANOFA010000855.1:0-4262 GCA_031413355.1 Gemmatimonadota bacterium
CGATCTCGCGGTGGCGCCCGCACCACTATCCGGGAGCGATGACGCCATCGCGCTCGCGATGATTCAGGCGGAGTGGCAGAAAGGTCTCGCCGGAGCCGCGACGACCTCGGACGCCGACAGTCCAATGGATCCCGCGCCACCCGCATGTGACTACGATCCCGCCACCGTCGCGACGGGGTCCGACCCGCTGGGCGCCCTCACCGGTCGGGTCTTTTCCTGCTATGGTCGGGCGGCCGGCCTGATCATCGTGGAGCCGGACACGCTCAACCGGCTCGGCATCCTTGGCCGGCTCGCCCGCGAGGAGTCATCCACTCGACGCAAGGCGCTCTTCCTTGCCCTGACCTCTGTCTGGCGAACCGTCAATCGCGATAACAGCGCGGACAGCCCCTACCGCGCCCTGCTCCAGCTGCGCCGTGCCGGCTGGGGGGACAGCGGATCGCCAATTGCCGCGAAAGCCCCGGCCTTCGGCCTGACCTCGACGGCGATGGAACAGTGGCTGGTGCGGGCGCTGAGCGCATGGCGCGACGCCACTCCGGACTCGCTGCTCGAGCCGTGGGACTGGTACCACACGGTCGGTGAGGCGAGCCGACGCTTGAGCGCCCGCATACCGACCGTCGCGGACATCCGTCGGGTCAACGATCAGTACTACCGGGCGCTCGGCGCAGATCCCGCGCGGCTCCACGTGGGCTACGACCTCCTGGCCCGGCCGGGGAAGTACCCGGTCGCGTACACCGATATCGGTGCCCGCGGCCAGTGGAATGGTGCGTCGTTCACGCCGAACGAGCCCTGGATCTTCACCTCGTATCTCGAGGGCGGGTTTGACAACCTTTCCGAGCTGCTGCACGAGAGCGGACATGCCATCCACGCCGCGGGCATCCGGACCCGCCCCGCCCTGCTCAACTGGCCCGACAACGATACCTTCATTGAGGCGCTGGCAGACGTACCGGCGCTCGAGCTGTACGAGCCCACCTGGCAACAGCGCTTCGTGGGCGACAGCGTGACGACCAGCGCCGCCGTTCGGGCCAAGTACGCCGGGATTGTCCTCGATATGGCGTGGGCGCTGTTCGAACTTCGGGTACACGCCCGGCCCGACGTGGATCCGAACGCCGTCTGGAGCGACCTCACCAGCACCTACCTCCACATCCGGCCACATCCGGAGTTGAGCTGGTGGGCCATGCGGGGTCAGCTGGTCGATGCGCCCGGGTATCTCATCAACTACGCGCTGGGAGCGTTCATGGCCGCCGATATCCGGGCCCGTGTGTCTGCACAGCGCGGTCCCTTTTCCACTGCGGGAGCCGGGCTCTATCCCTGGCTCTGCGCCCAGATCTACCGTTTCGGGCGGGAGCGCTCGTCACGCCAGGTGCTGGAATCCTTTCTCGGCCGGCCGATGCAGCCCGATGCCCTCCTTGCCGACCTCGCGAGGATGCGCCAATGACTTCGGGGCCCAGCGCGGGCGACTCCGCTGATCGCGCCCAGT
This sequence comes from Gemmatimonadota bacterium, assembly GCA_031413355.1. GTDB lineage: Bacteria > Gemmatimonadota > Gemmatimonadetes > Gemmatimonadales > GWC2-71-9 > JADJOM01. The sequence continues at coordinate 1,478 of JANOFA010000855.1, forward strand.
TCGCAAAGCTGCTCATCCGGATCGGCATCCCCGGATTCTTCCTGCTCGCCGTCGGTGAAGCGATGGCGTTGTACCGCGGCTGGATCGGCCCCGGTGCCTTTGCACTCCTGCTTCTGCTCAATCTCCCAGTCATCTACTTTGTGGCCCAGCTGCTGTTCTACCTGATGGACCGGAGCGCGACCGGCCTTGCCCAGATGGTCCTGGCCGGGGGCGGCCATCCCCTGGAGCCGGCGCACTCGGGGATGGAATCGCTGATCGCACGCGGCTTCTATCCCGAGGCCGCCGAACAGTTCCGGGCCCACCTCGTGGCGGTCCCCGGGGACCATGGCGCCCGCTTCAAGCTGGCGGATCTCTACCGGCGCCACCTCGACAATCCGCTCGCGGCGGAGCGGCTGTATCTGGAGGTGCGCAATGGACAGGTGGCGCCGCGCGAGGAGATGTTCGCTGGCAACATGCTGATCGAGCTGTATCGGGAGACGGGACGGCGAGACCGACAGATCGTGGAGCTGGCGCGATTTGCGGAACGCTGGCGCGGCACGGCGGCGGGCCGGTCGGCGGCGGAGGCGCTGAAGGAGCTGAAACAGGACCCGACGGAGCGCTGAGCGGCTAGAACACCGCGACCGGGGTGATCGCGACCGGCTCGAGCGCATCGGATGTACTTCCGGCGCCCAGCTGGCCGCTGGCATTGCGGCCCCAGCAGAAGATGGCGTGGGCATCGGTTGCGGCACAGCTGTGATTGCCCCCTGCGGCGATGGCGGCAAAACGATGCCCGCCGCTCACCAGGACCGGGATCGCGATCGGTGCGGCGCTTCCGTCTCCCAGCTTGCCGTACACACTCGAACCCCAGCACCAGGCGTCGCCGGCGGCGGTGATCGCACAGCTGTGCGACCCCCCAGTTGCAAGGGCCACGTACGCCCGGTTGCCGACGACGGCGACCGGATCGGGGACCGGGAGTGAATAGGTGCGTCCGTCACCCAGCTCGCCAGTCTGGTGATTGCCCCAGCACCACGCGCTCCCGTTCTGCGCCAGCCCGCAGGTAAAGAAGGCACCCGCCTCGATTGCCACGAAGGTGTGGCTCCCGGTGACAAGTCGCGGCACGGAGCTGGCCGCCGTATCGCCGGTGCCCAGTTGCCCGCGGAAGTTTGCGCCCCAGCACCACGCCGCCCCGCCCCGGTCGAGGGCGCAGCTGTGAAAGTCGCCCGCCGTCATCTGCGTGAAGCGCAGCCCCGTCGCCACCGCCGCCGGCGATGCGGCCAGCACGGTGTCCCCGGTGCCGAGCTGTCCCCAGCTGTTCTCACCCCAGCATTCTGCTGCTCCGCCGACACGCAGCCCACAGCTGTGCGCCCCACCGGCGCTGAAGCGGATGTACTGATGCCTCCCCGCCACCGGGAGCGGCACCGGCTCTCGCCCCGTGAGGGAACCGGAACCCAATCGTCCGGTGAAGTTGGTGCCCCAGCACCAGGCGGTGCTATCGGCCTCCAGAGCGCAGGCGTGATAACTACCGGCCGACACGGTGGTGAACCGGTGGTCCCCTTCCATGGCGACCGGCCGAACGGAATTGATCGTGTCGCCGTCGCCAAGCTGTCCGGTGCTCCCGTTGCCCCAGCACCACCCGGCGTCGAGCGCATCGATGGCACAACTGAAGTCGGCCGCAGCCGAAAGCGGCACCGCCGTGGAGCCAACATCTGAGCCGGGACCGGCGCCGTCCCCACAACCGGCCAGTACGACAAGGCAGCAGAAGAAGCGGCGGGCGGGGTTCTGCATGGGTCAGGCGCGCCGCAGTGTGAAGAGCGCGACCTCGGGCGGGCAGCGGAAACGGGCGCGGATGCCGCTCGTTCCGACCCCGCGATTGACGAACAGCGGCGCGAAGGTGTCGTGGTACCAGCCATCGACGAAGCGCCCGCTCGCCTTTGGCGTGATCACGGGAACGAGCGGGATCCTGATCTGGCCTCCGTGGGTGTGGCCCGCCAGCATGAATGCCGGCGGCATCAACGGCAGCGACCGAAGCTGGTCGGCGTAGCCCGGCGCGTGAAAGGCCCAGGCCACCGTCGCATCGGAGGGGACATCGCGCAGCGCCGCTGCGGGGTCGGGGTCGCCATCGCGCGGATCGTCGAGGCCAGCCAGTGCCAGCGTCGCTCCGTCGCGCCGCAGCAGCCAGGAGCGGTTGCACAGCAGCTCTGCGCCGGCAGCAGAGGCAGTCCGCTCCATGTCCGCCACGGTGATCCCGACAGCATACTCCCAGTTGCCCATGGTGACGATGGTACCGGCGCGTCCCGCGGTCGCCCGAATCAGCGGGACCAGTTCGCTCAGCTGGCTGGTGCTCTCGGAGAGATCGCCGGTGAGCACGGTGAGGTCGGGGTGCGCATCCGCAATCAGATCCATTGCCCCCCGCGCCGCGGGATGAAGCCCGGTGTGGATGTGCAGGTCGCTCAGGTGCGCCACCGTGAATCCGTCGAACGCCGCAGGCAGCCCCACGACCGGGACATTCTCCCGGCGCAGCTCCACCCGCCGCGGCTCAAAGCCGAACGCATCGATCCCCAGTGCAGTCCCACCGGCCAGCAGGCCGCCGGCGGCCAGCAGAAACCGGCGTCGGGAGGGGTGGTGTTCGGTCATGCTACAGCGGCGGCAGGGTCATGGTGCGTCCCCGGTTCTGTTCCCTGAGCCATGCCTCCGACGGCGCGGGGCATGAAGGATCCAAGTGTTGCTTGAGGTAGGAATCCAGCCGTCTGCCCCCCCCAAACGCCCAAACGCCCAACCGCCCAACCGCCCCAACCCCCAATAGCCC
>JANOFA010000856.1:0-1035 GCA_031413355.1 Gemmatimonadota bacterium
GCCAAGCCCCAGGGGCTGCTGCGCCTGGCGGGGGTGGATGGGGTGAGAGTGCTGCTGGAGGGGGTAAAGTAGCGGCAAAGGAAAACGGGTAGGTCGGGCCTCCGTGCCCGACCTACCCGCTGCCCATACTCCCGCCGTCCCATTCCTCCTCTACTACCTCTCACTCCCCCACGATTTCCCACGGCTTCCAGCTCTTCCATCGCCCCCGGGTGAAGTCCGGCACCTCCTGCGGCTTGCCACCCGACGCCACCGAACGCATGCTCAACTCCACCATACTGGAGAGCGCGGCTGCATCGTAGACCGTCATGTCGGTCGGCTCGCCACGCTTCAGGCATTCGATGAGCCGGTAGTCCTCCAGAAAATCCATGCCGCCGTGGCCCCGATCCATCTTCTGGATCTTTTCCGACTGCCACAGCGGATGCTCATGCTCGGCGTAGAACTGCTCCGCCTCCTCCCATCGGTGGGCCGGGCTCCGTCCCTCGAGGTGCACGCGGTAGGGCCAGCCCGACACGATTCCCTTGGTGCCCTGCAATAGCTGCAGCCGGCTGTAGGGCCGCGGGTTGTTCGTGTTATGCACCAGGTAGATGGTCCGGCCCCGCGCGGTCTGGATCAGGCTGAGGTTCACGTCGCCCAGGATGTACTTCTCCCGCCGCCGCGGGTCGTCCGCCGCCAGGTGTTCCGCCTGCCACAGCTGCAGGCCGCGCGACGGCGAGCTGAACGACACGACCCGGGAGAAGCGGTCCCCCCGATTGATGTCCATGCAGTTGGCGATTGGCCCGAGCCCGTGGGTGGGATAGAGATTGCCATTGTGATTCGTCGACCAGGCCCGGCGCCACAAGCCCTCCCCATCATCGCTGAACTTCACCTCCCGCAGGTCGTGCTGGTACGACCCCTCGCCGTGCAGCAGCTCCCCCAGCAGTCCCTTCCGCACCAGGTTGAGCGTCATCAGCTAGAACCGGTCATAGTTGCAGTTCTCCAGCATCACGCAGTGACGCTGGGTCTTCTCCGAGGTCTCGACCAGCGCCCAGCAGTCGT
>JANOFA010000857.1:0-1799 GCA_031413355.1 Gemmatimonadota bacterium
ACCTGATGCTCAAGTTCACTCTGATGCGGCCGATCCCGCATCCGGAGTGACACGGGGGGGCCGGCCGTGCGAGCGCCCGGCCGGCCCCATTGGCCTGGCCCCGCGTTCCGGCGCGTTACGGCAGATCCGTGACTGCTCCCAGCTCGGCACTCGAGACCAGCTTCGCGTACTTGGCCAGCACGCCACTCGTATAGCGGCTCACCCGCGGCCGCCAGGCAGCGCGTCGCTTCGCGAGCTCCGCCTCCGGTACCTCGAGCTGGAGCAGGCGGCGCTCGGCGTCAATGGTGATCGCATCGCCATCCTGGACCAGTGCGATCGTCCCACCGACCGCGGCCTCCGGGGCCACATGTCCGACCACCATGCCGTAGGTCCCCCCAGAGAAGCGTCCGTCGGTAATGAGGCCGACGGAATCGCCCAGGCCCGCGCCGATGATCGCGGAGGTGGGCGACAGCATCTCCCGCATGCCCGGCCCGCCCTTCGGTCCCTCGTAGCGAATGACCAGGATGTCGCCCGCCACGATCTTCCCACCGAGGATCGCCGCCAGGCATGCCTCCTCCGAATCGAAGACCCGGGCCGGCCCGGTCATCCGCGGCTGCTTCACCCCAGTGATCTTGGCGACGCTGCCGGATGGGGCCAGGTTGCCCCGCAGAATGGCGAGGTGTCCCTGGGCGTACATCGGGCGATGCCACGGACGGATCACATCCTGGTCGGCCCGCGGTTCCGTCGGGACCTCCCGCAGCACCTCGGTGATCGTCTTCCCCGTGATGGACAGCGCGTCGCCGTGCAGCAGCCCGTGGGCCAGCAGCATCTTCATGATCTGGGGGAGGCCGCCGGCGCTATGGAGGTCGGTCGCGACGTAGCGGCCGGAGGGCTTGAGGTCCGCGAGGACCGGGACCCTGGCACGGATCGTTTCAAAGTCATCCAGGACAAGCGGCACGCCGGCGGAGTGGGCAATCGCCAGCAGGTGGAGGACGGCGTTGGTGGAGCCGCCAATGGCCATGCAGACAGCGATACCGTTCTCGAAGGCCTGCCGAGTGAGGATCTGGCGCGGGAGCCGTTGTGCCCTGATGGCGTCGACCAGGACACGTCCCGATTCCGCGGCGCTCTCCGCCTTCTCGGCATCCTCCGCAGCCATGGTCGACGACCAGGGCAGGCTCATCCCCATTGCTTCGAATACCGAGGACATCGTGTTGGCGGTAAACATCCCGCCGCACGATCCCTTGCCGGGGCAAGCGTGCCGCTCCACTTCGAGCAGCTCAGCGTCGGTGATCTTCCCCGCACTGTGCTGTCCCACCGCCTCGAAGGCGCTCACCACCGTCAGGTCGTGGCCGTGCAGATGGCCCGGCTTGATCGTGCCGCCATAGACGAAGATGCCGGGGATGTTCATTCGGGCCATGGCGATCATGGCGCCGGGCATGTTCTTGTCACATCCGCCGACGCAGACCACGCCATCCATGCTTTCGGCACCACAGGCAGTCTCGATCGAGTCGGCGATCACCTCGCGGGAGACGAGGGAATACTTCATCCCCTCCGTCCCCATCGAGATGCCGTCGCTGACGGTGATGGTGCCAAACAGCTGGGGCATGCCGCCGGATGCCTTCACCGCCGCCTCGGCGCGCCGGGCGAGCACATCGAGTCCGGCGTTGCAGGGCGTGATCGTGCTGTAGCCGTTGGCGATGCCGACGATCGGCTTGTCGAAGTCCCCGTCGCCAAAACCCACGGCCCGCAGCATCGCGCGATTCGGCGAACGCTGAACACCCTGAGTGATGGCGCGGGAGCGGCGGTTGTCGGTCATGGCT
>JANOFA010000858.1:0-1153 GCA_031413355.1 Gemmatimonadota bacterium
CCCTGCATCTCCATGGCGATGGCACTCGCCTCCGCCGGCCCGATCCAGATGGGGAGCACCCGGGTGCCATCCCGTTCCCGCAGAATGACGACAGGAGTGTTGCTGGAGCGGTCGAGCCCCAGGTGCGCCACCGTGACTTCGATCATCCCACCGCGCGCAGCAGGGCCGCCACCTTGTCGGTCAGCTCCCAGGGAAAGAACTGCAGCCCGCCCTTCTTGAACGGCCTGCGGCCGAAGTGCCCGTACGCGGCGGTCGGGGAGTAGATCGGCTTGCGGAGGTCCAGCGCCTTGATGATTCCCGCAGGAGTGAGATCGAAGACCTTGCGCACGGCCCGCTCCAGCTCCGTGTCCGGCACCACACCGGTCCCGAAGCTCTGCACCATGACGGACACCGGCTCACGCACACCGATGGCATAGGCCACCTGCACTTCGCAGCGCTTCGCCAACTTGGCCTCGATGATGTTCTTCGCGACCCAGCGCATGGCGTAGGCAGCCGAGCGGTCCACCTTGGAAGGATCCTTCCCGCTGAACGCCCCGCCGCCGTGGCGGGCCATGCCGCCGTAGGTATCAACGATGATCTTTCGGCCGGTCAGGCCGCAGTCACCGTGCGGGCCGCCGATGACGAACCGTCCGGTGGGATTGACGTGAATCGTCGCGCGGCGGGATTCGAGGCCGGTCTTGGCCAGCACCGGGCGGATCACCTCCTCGATGACCCCCTCACGGATCTTCCGCTGGCTGAGCTCACGCCCCTTGAACATCTCGGCGTGCTGGGTGGAAATCACCACGGTGCGGACCGCGATGGGCTCGGCACCGGCATACTCCACCGAGACCTGGCTCTTGCCATCGGGGCGCAGCCAATCCAGCTGGTTCACATTGCCGTCGCCGCGTCGCACGGCGGCGAGTCGCTCGGCGAGACGGTGGGCCAGCTGGATCGGGACCGGCATCCGCTCGCGGGTTTCGTCGGAAGCGTACCCGAACATCATCCCCTGGTCGCCGGCGCCGCCGGTATCCACCCCTTGGCTGATGTCGGCCGACTGGTTGTCGATCGCCGCGAGCACGGCGCAGGTCGTGCCGTCGATGCCGTAATTAGCGTCGGTGTACCCGATTTTCCGGATGGTCTCACGGACAATCTGCGGAATGTGCACGTAGGTCTT
>JANOFA010000859.1:0-1958 GCA_031413355.1 Gemmatimonadota bacterium
CTGCGGCGTCCTGGAAGCCCTGCCGGAACACCAGAAGGAGTGGTTCGACGATACCATGCTGTACCTGACCGAACGCTACGAAGGGATGCCGGAGGAGGAGCTGACCCAGCTCCGTACCCTGGGCGAGCGCTACTGCCAGCCGGTCGCCAAGCGGCCGCAGGAGCCCGAGGAAACGGCGTCAGTCACCTGAGCCGGGCGGGACAGTAGGCGCACGACCCAACGCCCCGGCCCTTGGCCGGGGCGTTGATGCTTCCATCCCTCATCTCGGCACCGGCCGCCGGAGCCACCGCCAGCGGTATCCCGCCGCAAGCCGGACTCCCCCGCCCACACCACACTCGACCAACCAGCCATGGGCGGTGCCGGGCGCACTCTCCACCCCGACCCCGAGGAGCAGGTAGCCATCGCCGCCAGCGCTGGTCGTCCCGGCGATGCCGGCAAAACCATAGACACCGACCCCATGGGGCCGCGCCGGTTCCAGCAGGTAGTTGAAGCTGAACTCCCCGCGACCGGTGGTCCGATTGCCCTGACCACCGATCACGGTCGTGGCCACCAGACGCACCCGGTCGCCGGGGCGCCACGCCACGCTGGCCCCGCCCCCGGCGAAGGCCGGATCCGCGGCCGCGACCACACCGATGAGGCCTGCTTCCAGGCCGGTGGGCGACTGGGCCCTCATCATGGCCGCGTTCAGCAGCACCAGCAGCGCGCACGCCGCCGCCGCACGGACCGACACGCTCAGCCCAGCATCAGATCGTATGCGACCACGATATCCGGCGCGAGCGAGTGCACCACCGAGCAGTACTTCTCGAGCGAGAGGTCCACCGCCCGGCGCGCCTTGGCTTCATCCAGCGCCGAGCCGCTCAGGTGGAAGACGAATCGCAGGTCGGTATACCGCTTGGGGTGCCCCTCCCGGCGAGTTCCCGTCACCTCGATACGGCAGGCGGTCAGCTCCGCGCGCATCTTGTCGAGAATTGACACCACATCCGCGCCCATGCACCCGGCGGCGGCCAGCAGCAGGGCGACCATCGGGCTCGGCCCCTCGGTGGCGTCACCGTCCAGGGTGATCGGAGGACCACCCGGAGCGCCCCCTTCGAAGACAAGGCCGTGGGTCCAGGTGAGTGTGGCGTGTCGCAGCTGATCGGCGGAAGCCATGGAAGGACGCAGGGCAGAAGAGAGGCCGGGTGCCATCGTGATCGGGGGAGAAGATAGCGCCGGTGGCGCCGCGTGGTGACGTCGAAGTGGAACCGGGCCTCAGCTCGCAGGGCACCGCGTCACCTGTGCCCCCCCGAAGGCGGGACAGCCGAGGGTTCACTGCGGGGATCGAGCGAGGCAAGCTCGTGCAGCAGCCGCCTCACCTGGAGGATGGTATTCCAGCTTCGGCCGGTGACCGACGTGCCGAGCTGGTGCTCGACCAGGGTGCGGGTGATGTGAGACCCGGCGGCTCCGTTCGGATAGAGCATGTAGAGCTGCTTCCCGTCGGCCCCGCTCCGTTCCGGCCCCAGCCGGATGTTGTGCAGCGCCGCCAGGCGCGCATCCGGCGGTGCCTGCTTGAGGAACATCACCACAAGCTGGCCGGGATCCTGCGCCACCTCTGCTCGAAACGGATTCCGCGCGACCACAGCCTTCCATTCCTCCTCCGTGCGACAGAAGAGGTGAACAGTTCCGCCGAAACGCCGCTGGACTGCCTGCTCCAGCTCCCGCTCCAGCTCCGGGTGATGGCGCCGAACAGCCCGTCCTTCAGCCCGGCCTCGTGCGTCCCGCCCACCAGCGTGGGGATCAGGTTGACATAGCTCTCGCGCAGGGTGCTGCCGTCCTCGGTGAAGGCCACGCACCAGGCTGCGCCCTCGCCTTCGGCAAAGTTTTCGGTTTCATTGCCGGTGGCGTATTGCTCGCCTTCGAACAGCGGGATCAACGGCTCGGCCACCAGGCTCTGGTTCAGGTAGTCATTCAAGCCCCCCTTG
>JANOFA010000860.1:0-3642 GCA_031413355.1 Gemmatimonadota bacterium
CTCACCGCTTCGCGCCAGCCGCCACCTCGCCTGCGGCTGGCGACTGTGGGGGCGCCCCGCGCCTACACCGATGCCAGCCCGGTAGGCTGTTCACCATCAGAGGCCAGTGCCGACACCGACACCATGTTCCGCTTCCTAACGCCCGCGCATCACCTGCGTGGCGCGGCGCATAACAAGACACCGTCCGCCAAAGTGGGACAATTGTCAGTGCGAAGCAAGGCCATGGCCGCGCCACGTCTGGTGCATGCGCTTGTTAGATGGCACTGCGCGGCACTTCTCGATACCCGTGTGACGGGCAGTACGTAGCGGGGATTCCAATATCGCTTCCTTAGTACTTGCGACGGATGACGATTGCCTCCTCGACTGCGTTGGCAATGTTCGTCGCAATCCAGTCGTAGCGGGCCTTGCTATCAGCTCCCCCCGGGTTGTAACGCTTCACGATGGACGATAGCGGCATCTTCGTGGGGTCGTGAGTGATGAAGTCGAAAGGGTTCGCTCCGCGGGCAGATGTCATCTGTTGGCTGTTCTTCAAGCCATGGATGTCGATGCCAACGACGCCGATCCCATCATTCCATGCCTTTGCGATCTCGTAGTTGATCCAGTGACGATTGGCTGTTTCGGCCCCGATAAGGACTACCGCGCAGGTCTTGCCTGCCATTTGCTGAGTGATCCAATTCTGAATCTTCTGATCCTTGTCCGAACCGCTGGTGATTGCTTCCCAGTCATTGTCGGAGACTGGCACGTTTCCCTCGATTGCGCCGATACCTCGCACGGTGGCTGCGCGCCAGTGGTCGGGCTTGAAGTGAAAGCTGTGGAAGCACTTTCTGGCCATGTCTCATCTCCGGCTGTCGACGAAGTATGGGGCTACGTGATAAGCAGCATCAGGGCCAACATAATTACGGCCAGAGCGCCGTAGTAGGTAACTAGCGTGACCGACAGGATTGCTCCCGGCCATGTGTTGCGCCGCTCGCGCCTGAACGGTGATGTGTCCATTGAAAAGTCGATCTTGTCCTCATCGAGTGTGCGCACATGATCGTAAAGGGCGCGAAAGCATCGTTCCTGGGATAGGAAGTAACCGTCTAGGATCCAGAAGATCAAAGCCGGGAAATAGGCGATCAGGATGTAGGACCTGTTGGAGTCCTTTGCCGAGAGTGCGAAGAGGGCGGCGATTAGGGAGATTGTCCATCCCTTTAGCAAGAAGAGATTGCCGGCCATCCGATTGATCGCACCCTGAAGAAACTCGAGATGCTTGAGCTTATTGTCCATTGGGGCCGTCTGCAGTTCTAGAGAGGTACGAGCTTGCGTGAAGTGGGTGGGGCAAAATGCCGGTCATAGTGTCGCACCGCCCGTGTGCCATCTAACGTCTGCGCATGACCTGCAAGGCGCGGCGACACACGTCAATTGGTGAGCAGCAGGGCAGGCGCCGCGGCTTGACAGGTCCATGCGCGTGTTAGCGGGCTGCGCGATTCACTCCGATTGAAGCACACGATACGGCGTCCGGCGCGAAAGCGCCACATGACCAGCCCCCCAGAGCCGGAATCGTCCCAACGCCGCCACGCGGAACGGTGACGCGCCGGCCACGCCCAGGTTGCCCTGGGCGGCTTCAGGGCAAAGAAAAGGCGGACGCCAAGGCGATCCGCTGTTGACCCCACCCAAGAACACCGCCCGACCAGTTCTGGGTCAGATTCCCAACCGTAGTGGCTCCCCTTCTGCCCGATAACGCCCCCGCATAAGCTGCAAAGCCCAGCCAGCCTGGGCTAGAATGGGCACTGGCGGGAGGCTGGGCTTTGGCAGCTTCATGCGGTGGTTAGGTAGCGTCAGTTGTGCGGAGCGCTAATCTGAAACAATTCCATGACGCCATGCGAAGCACCAACGAAGATGCACCCACCAATCGGTGAGAGGTAGCCTTCCCACGTCGATACTACGAGACTACGTCTGGCGACAGCCGATTCCGAAGGGCTTCTATAGAGCCACCGAACGCTTCTGTTTACCCAGCGGAGAGGTGAACATGTGCGCGCAGTCGTTGGTTCGTAGTAGTAGACTGTAGCACCAATCCTCGCATCTCTGGAGCGGTTGGCGAGGGCAATCGGCTGGGGAGGCGAAAAGGTTTCCTTGGCGACGAAGAGTGTATCTCCGGGACGCCCACCTGTGAGGGCGAGATAGTCTGTGTCTGGCGATAATGAGACAATGGTTGCTATTGCGCGGCCATGATCGGACTGGATAGCAATATGGTCCCCTGCCAGAGTTATCCACTCTCCAGCCAGACTGATCCTGACTGCTTTCTGCACCAAGTGGGAATCGGATACGCGGGAATTGGGAGAAGGAGGGAGTGAGTCAGGAGACGGGATGCCGATCTGGAGCTGTAGTAGCGAGTCAACATTAGGCGCTCTCCTCCGGATGATGGTGGTTGAAGGGACCGGATAGGGTGAGGGAGTTGCCCGGGGTGCAGATGGAGTCACGTGAACATAAGATGCCTTGCCGTCGACGTCCGGCCCAAGACGAGGGACCAACCACACCGTATCCTTACCATCCGGGCCCCAACCATCATATTCGGCACAAGGCGGACCTCCATTGCCTCCGGCCTCATCGATGCAGATGCGGACGTGAAATCCGCGCTTGACCGTAAGTGACCGGATGGCATCATTGCCAACCACGTTCATTTCGCCTCGGTTGGCAAGCCAGAGTCCCTCGCCAAACGTTTGGGCCCGATCTTGGAATGATTGGTTCGAATAGGCAATGACTGGTTCGTCCGCAAGTTTGTCGTCGAATACGCCCTCACAGACACAGCGTCCGAAGTCTTCGTTGATCCAGGTTGGGGTGCCGGCAAGCAGCGTACCGATCCCCGCCCCATCGTGGGCCATCCTGTAGCAGGCGTTCAAATCGGTGACTTCGCCTTTCGACCGGAGGACACTCACATACGCAATGGTCTGCCAATATTCCCACGACGTTTTGAACACGAGGCACGGAACGACGGGAAAGCTCTCACCCACTGTGCAATCGCGAGACGGTGGAGCGGAGGGGTGCACCGGGAGGGCCGCATGGGTGCTTGGGCCGATGAATGTGGCTAGGGACAGCAAATGGGCTCGCGCTACGACGAACGCTATTCCGGTCATGACTTCCTCCAGGCTTCAGGTCTCTTGCCAAAGGCAGCTAGGCTCAGGACTGTCCCGACTTGCCAAGTACCAGCCCCGACATGATTTGGAAACGAGGAGCGTGCTCTCACACACGTGGGTGGCTGTGGGGGCGTGATCGTCGTTCATGCCGCCGACGCTACCTAACGGCCGCGCATGACCTGCAAGGCGCGGCGACACACGTCAATTAGTGAACGAAAGGGCAGGCGCCGCGGCTTGACAGGTCCATGCGCTTGTTAGCGGGCTGCGCGATTCACTCCGATTGAAGAACACGATACGGCGTCCGGCGCGAAAGCGCCACATGACGAACTCCCTTGGGCCGGAACCATCCTGAAGCCGCCACGGCGAACAGTGACGCGCCGGCCGGGCCAGGCTTACCCTTAGCGGCTGCAGGGCAAAGAAAAGGCGGACGCCAAGGCGATCCGCTGTTGACCCCACCCAAGAAAACCGCCCGACCAGCTGCGGGACGGATTCCCAACTCGATTGGCTCCACTTCTGCCCGATAACGCCC
>JANOFA010000861.1:0-5389 GCA_031413355.1 Gemmatimonadota bacterium
CGTCGCTCCAACGAGTAAGTCACCCTGGATCTCGCCCATGCCCACCGTAAATCAGTTCATCGACAGCATCAACCCCCCGACACTCATCGTCGCGGTGCTGCTCGTCTTCGCGGTGATCATCGTGATCAGGATCGGCAAGGCGCTGCTGCTGGCGGGCATCTTCGGCGCGCTGGCGGGCGGTGCCTCCTTGAGTCAGGGCATTGCGCCGGGGGCTGCCGCCTCCCATGCGGCGATCGGCTTCGGCGTGGCCGCCGCGACGCTCTTCCTCATCAGGTTCACCAGGAGCCTCATCCTCTGGCCGCTGATCACCGCCTTGGGCGTGGGGGCCTTGGTCATATTCGGGGTCGGGCGATGAACTCGGGGAACCGGGAACCGGGAACCGGGAATGGGACCAGCCGCGAGCCATGGGAATGGCGGGCCCCGTTCGAGATGCCTTTCCGGTTCCCCGTTCCCGGTTTCCTCTTCCCTCTCTGTTTTTTACTGGCCTGCAATCGTTCCAATCCTGACACCGTCCGCCTGCCGGAGGAAGTATCAGTCCGGCGGGGCGATGATGCCCCGGTCATGATCAACCCGGAGTCTCCGGTCGAGTACCCGCCCGCGCTCTACGCCCGGGGGATCGAGGGCAACGTCCTCCTCCGGCTTCACATCGACTCGGCGGGGAGCATCTATCCCGACTCGACCGTGCTGGCGGAATCGTCCGGCTATCCCGCGCTCGACACCGCTGCGCTGGAGGCGGTTCAGCAGTTCCGCTTCGCGCCGGCGTTGCGCGGTGGCACACCGGTGGCCGCGACCTTTCTCCAGCCGGTCCGTTTTCGCCATTCACAGGCCGGCGGGACGACGCCGTGAGCCCACGCGACTAAGATTCTCGCTCGGTTTCCCTGAGTGGTCTGCCCCCTGGTCAAGGCCTGACACCGTGACGCTCACGCCCCCGCACACCAAAGCCTACGACTCCGTCCTCGCCACGATCGGCTGGACGCCGCTCATCCGGCTGCAGCGCATTGGCGCCGGGATCCGCACGCCGATCTACGGCAAGGCCGAGTATGCCAACCCGGGCGGATCGGTGAAGGACCGGATCGGACTCAAGATCATCGAGGACGCCGAGCGGCGGGGGGAGCTGAAGCCAGGGGGAGTGGTCGTCGAGGGCACCAGCGGGAATACCGGCGTCGGCCTCGCGATCGCCGCCGCGCTCAAGGGCTACCGCTGCATCTTCACGATGCCCGACAAGATGTCGCAGGAAAAAGTGCGGCTGCTCAAGGCCTACGGCGCGGAGGTGGTCATCACCCCCACCGCGGTCCCGCCCGACCATCCCGACAACTACGTCAACAAGGCCAAGCAGATCGTCCGCGACACGCCGGGCGCCATCCTCGCCAACCAGTTCTACAACCAGGTGAACCCGGAGGCGCACTATGAGACCACCGGCCCGGAGATCTGGACCCAGACCGAGGGCCGGGTGACGCATTTCGTAGCCGGCGCGGGGACCGGCGGCACCGTGAGTGGCACCGGCAAGTTCCTGAAGGAAAAGAATCCGAAGGTGAGGATCATCGCCGGCGAACCGCAGGGCTCGCTGTACGCCCAGTACGCCAAGTTCAAGACGATGGGCGAGGGCTACCCCTACAAGGTGGAGGGGATCGGCGGCGACAAGATTCCCAGCACCATCTGGTTCGACGTGCTCGATGATTTCCGCCAGGTCACCGACCGCGATGCGCTCGCGATGGCCCGGCGGCTGGCGCGCGAGGAAGGGATCCTGGTCGGCGGGTCGGCGGGACTCAACGTCGCGCTCGCGCTGGAGATCGCCCGCGAACTCGATGACCCCTCCGCCTGCGTCGTCACCGTTCTGTGCGACACCGGTGAGCGCTATCTCTCGAAGGTCTTCAACGACGAGTGGATGCAGGAAAACCAGATGCTCGACATCCCCCGCGTCACCGTCGATCAGCTGCTGCACCGGCGGCCGGCCAACTCGCCCGCACTGGTCAGCGTTGCGCCCGCCGCTGCGGTACGGCAGGCGCTCAACCTGATGAGCACCTGGGGGGTCAGCCAGATCCCGGTGCTGGAAGCGGGACAGTGTGTCGGCGGCCTGATCGAGAGCACCCTGATGACCAAGGCGCTGGCCCAGCCGTCGCTGCTCGACCGGCCGGTGCGGGAGCTGATGGACCCGCCCTTCGTCGTCGTCGATGCCCTCACCCCGACCGAGCGCCTCGGCCCGCTGCTCACCCGCGAGAGCCCGGCCGCGCTGGTGCAGAAGGACGGCACGCTGATCGGGATCGTGAGCCGGTATGACATATTGCAGCAGATGATTGGGACTCGGTGAAGCAGGCGCTGGGCGCGGGGGAGTGGGCGGGACAAGGTTTTCAAGTCCTCTCCGGCAGGTGCCCTCCACTACCTCCAATCGCCTCGCGCCTACTCCCTCGCGCCCTCTAGTCGAGACTCACCTTTGCGCATAACCGTGCTCACCGGCGGCGCCTCCGCCGAACGCGATGTCGCTCTCGCCTCCGCCCGCCAGATCGTTCCGGCGCTGCGGCTCGCGGGGCATCATGTCGTTGTGGTCGACACCGTCACCGGATTCGTCCCCGAGTCACGCGAGGCTGATCATCTCCTGGGCGCGGTCGGCACGACGCCACCCAGCGTCGCCGAGCTGCAGGCGCGCGAACGCAGCTTCCTGCTCACCTCGCTCGGTGCCCTGCCGGAAGTGCGGGAGGCGGACGTCGTCTTCCTGGCGCTGCATGGCGGTCGTGGGGAGGACGGTACCATTCAGACGATTCTCGACACCCTCGACGTCGTCTACACCGGCAGCGGCTCGCTCGGCAGCGCCCTCGCGATGGACAAGGATGTCTCGAAGCGACTGTTTCTTCAGGTTGGGGTCCCCACCGCCAGGTGGCGGATGACGCCGGTCACCGCGGGCGAAGCGGGCCATGCGCTAGGTTGGCCTGTCGTGGTGAAGCCATCGAAGCAGGGTTCGACCGTCGGGCTCACGGTGGTCAAGCGGGCGGAGGACTTCGACCGGGCCGTCTGGTTCGCCGGCGAATTCGACGATGAGGTCATGGTCGAAGCGTTCATTCCGGGACGGGAGTTGACCGTCGGTGTGCTGGACGATGCCGTGCTTCCGGTGGGTGAGATCATCCCCAAGCACGAGATCTTCGACTACGAGTGCAAGTACACTCCGGGGATGTCGGAGGAGGTTTTTCCGGCGAATCTCCCAGCCGCAGTTGCCGCCGAAACCGGGCGTCTGGCGCTGCTCGCCCACCGCTGTCTCAAGCTGGGCGGTTACTCCCGGGTGGATTTTCGCTTGACTCCGGAGGGGCAACTCTACTGTTTAGAGGCGAATACACTACCGGGAATGACCGCGACCAGCCTTCTTCCGCAGGCCGCAAAGGCGGCAGGCATCGAGTTTGCTGCGCTGTGTGACCGGATCTGCCGCACGGCCCGCCGTCGAGGGGTCGCGGAACCTGGGAGAAGCCCTGAGGGTTCAAGTAGTTAGGTCTCCATGCCCAATACCAGCCCGTCGTTTCCGCGCCTGACGCCTTCGGTCGCCCGCCTGATAGCGGTGACCGCGGTCGTGCAACTGCTGCTGGAAACTGTATTTACCTCCCAGGGTATTCGCTCCAGCCTGGCCATGGATCCGGGGGCTTTCATCTCCCAGCCGTGGGGCGTGCTGACGTATCTCTTCGTCCACGACGGCATTCTCCACCTCGCGACCAACATGCTGGGCCTGTACCTCTTCGGCACCGCGGTCGAGGCCCGGATGGGGTCAAAGGCGTTTCTTACCTACTACCTCTACTGTGGTGTCGGGGCCGCACTCGCGTCCATCGCCCTCGCTTTCGTGACGGGGGCGCATCCGGTGATCGGGGCGTCAGGAGCGGTGCTGGGTGTCGCCGTCGCCTTTGCGATCTACTGGCCTGACGCCGAGATCCTCGTCTTTCCGGTGCCGTTCCCGATCAAGGCCCGGACGCTGGTGATCGGACTGGCGGTGCTGGACCTCATCGCGGCGCGGTGGTTCCCTGGCAGCACTGCGCACGAAGCCCATCTGGGGGGCATGCTCGCCGGCTGGCTTTTCTTCAGATTGCAGTCACTCACCGAACGGCGCCCGCGTCCCGTACCGCGCCAGCAACCGGAGCAAGTCGTCATGGTCCAACAGCCCAGCTCTCGGGACGCCGAGCCCCGCGCCGCCCTTCCCTCCCGCCAGGCCGGCCCGCGTGCCGGCACCGATCCGGTCACCACGGAACTGGACCGGGTGCTCGACAAGATCAGCGCCACTGGTATCGAGAGTCTGACAGCGGAAGAGCGTCGCTTCCTCGACGAAGTGAGCAAGCGGAAGCAGCGGGAGATGAATTAGCGGGAAGCCATCAGCGGTCAGCGGTCAGCGGTCAGCGGTCAGCGGTCAGATACTACAAAGGCCCCTCCGGGATGTTCCGGGGGGCTTCGCTGTGTCCTGGCTGATGGCTGACTGCTGACCGCTGATTGCCACCGTGACCTGAATCACACGGTTGCGTGAGCGTCATCTGTTGCTTACTGCCCCCTGCTCACTGCCCCCTGCCACCTACTTGCATCATTCCGCGAACCGCCGATATTCCCGCACGTGCTGATCAACCTCGTTCCCGAATTCCTCGCCGTCCTCCAGGCCCCCGATCGCGAAGCGGCATTCGAGCAGTACCTCAATGCCCATCGCGCTGTGCTCTCCGCCTACTGGCACAACTATGTGCTGGACCTGGAGAGCCCGCAGGCGCGTGCGGTCATGTCGCACGCGCTCAATGCCGAGCGTGCCGACCTGACCGAGCTGCTTGGCTCGACCGATGTCGAGGGGATCATCGAGGACGCGATTGCCCAGTCGGAGGACCTGCTGCAGGTCGATCGGCCGACGGATGTGTACCTCATGGTCGGCATGGGCGCGGCGAACGCCGGCGAGCTCGTGGTCGGCGGACGCGGTGTCGCCTTCATCTGCATTGAGCATTTCACCGGCCGGGCCAATCCCGAGACGTACGGCATGGGATTGCCGCCGGAGCTGATGCCACTCTGGGTGGCGCACGAGCTGGCGCACACGGTGCGCTACACCTCGCCGACGAGCCAGAGTGAATTGCGCCGGCTTGTGGCGGACCAGGGTGGCAACTACGACTACTGGGTCACCGGCAGCCGGGCCACCCTGCGGGAGCTGCTGGTCAATGAAGGGCTCGCGGTGCATGCGGCCCAGGCGGTCGCGCCCGGTCTCGATGAGGCCAACTATTTCGGCTATCCCAGGCGGCAGTATCGCCGGCTGCGGGAGCTGGAGTCGTTCCTGCGCCGCGTGGTCGAGCCGGAGCTGGATGGACGCGGCATCGGGCTCCGCCTGCGCTACCTGAGCGGCGGCATGTCGCCTTCCGCCCGCCTGGTCAGCGGCCGCGTGCTGCCGGAGCGTTCC
>JANOFA010000862.1:0-2635 GCA_031413355.1 Gemmatimonadota bacterium
GTGCCCGAGGCCGCCTCGCTCGACCTCGACATCATCTGCCACTCACGCGGTGGCCTGGTGAGCCGGATGCTGAGCGAGAAGCAGGGCGAGTTCTCGCTGGGCAGCCGGAAGCTGCGGGTGGGCAAGGTCGTGTTCGTGGGCGCGCCGAATGCCGGGACCGGCCTGGCCGACCCGGCCAATCTCAACAACGTCCTCGACGTCTTCACCAACCTGCTCAATTTCCTGCCGGACAACGGCGTGACGGATGTGATGACGATGATCGTCAGTGTGCTGAAGCAGGTCGCGACCGGCGCCATGGCCGGCCTCGAGGGGCTGCAGTCCATGCGCCCCGATGGCGAGTTCGCCAAGTGGATGAATGCCGGGGCCCGTGTGGGCGACACGAAGTACTATGCGCTATCGGCCAACGTGACCCCCAAGGACCCCGGCCTGAAGCACTTCGTCATCTCGCGCGGGCTGAACAGGCTGATCAGGGGCGACAACGATTTTGTGGTGCCAACCAGGGGCGTCTTCGCCGAAAACGGGTCGGGCTTTTTCCCGATCGAAGACAAGCTGGTGCTGGAGGGAGATGAGGCGGTGTCGCACACGAAGTACTTCGAAAATGCGGCGGTGCAGGGCAAGATCATGGAATGGCTGGGCAACGGTGCCTGAGTTGCTGGTACCTGTCCGCCGCATCGGGAGCCCCTGGGGGGTGGCGGGGCAGGCTGGAGCCACCGTGATCTGACCGCCCGTCCCGGGCCGCGCACCACGCCCCCGACCTCCCTCCGGAGAGCGGGGGCTTCCTCTTCCTCCAGCCCGATGAACCCCGCCTCGGCCGACCGAAGAGGTGAGTGGGTTCGGGTTCCTGCCGGGCCCCCAATTCCGCCCCGCCCGCCGCTGCCCACCTGGTCTGCTTGACAGGTCCGTGACTTTGCCGCATACTTTGTTCGCATACCGAACAAAGATCAGGATGCCGCCCGGCATCCTCGACCGTGCCCGTGTGTCGGGATCTCCGCAGCCAACCTGGAGTAAAGAGAAGATGCCCCCGAGAATCTCGTCAATTCGCGTCCTGGCGCTGGTCGGGATCGTCGCAGTGGGTGGCTGTACCCGGGATCTCGATATTCTTGGACCGGCCCAGTTCCCGACCGATCCCGGCGTCCTCGCCGAGGGCCTTGCCTCCGGGGTACGCTTCGAGGCGTTCAGTGGCGCGAAGCCTGATGCCATCAGTGACGATCCCAGCAACGCGCGCAGTGGAGCGCTGGGGCTCAGGTTGACCGTCCCGGCTCCGGGGGATCCTTCCGGGAGCTACGCCGGCGGTGCCTTCATCGCCAATGTGCCTCGCGATCTCTCCGGCTACAACGCCCTGACCTTCTGGGCCAAGGCCAGCATCCCGGCCACTCTGGACGTGGCCGGTCTGGGCAACGACAACACCGGCACCTCCAAGTTCACCGCCCAGCGGAACGCCATCGCGCTGACGACCAGCTGGAGGAAATACACGATCCCGATCCCGCTCGCGGCGAAGCTCACCGTGGAAGGCGGGCTTTTCTTTTTTGCCGAGGGGCCGGAGAACGGGGCCGGTTACAATATCTGGCTGGACGACATGCAGTATGAGACGGTCACCACGATCACCAATCCCCGCCCCGTGATTGCGCCCGCGACGGTCGCCGATGAGGTCGGGGCCAGCCTGAGGGTGGGGGGCACCTCGGTGACCTTTGCCGTCGAAGGCGTTGACCAGACCCTGGTGGCCGCCCCGGCGTACTTCACCTTTGTCTCCTCCGACGTGGCGGTGGCCACCGTGGCGCCGGACGGGCTGATCACGCTGGTCGGATCTGGCAGCGCGTCCATCACCGCACAGCTGGGCACGACCCCCGCGACCGGTACCGTGACGCTGCTCTCCGTCGCTCCCCCGGCCGTGGCTGCGCCGGTGCCGACCGACTCCGCCGTCAACGTGATTTCCCTCTACAGCAACGCATACACCAACAATACGGTGGACACCTGGTCGGCCGGCTTTGACCAGGCCGACGTGGCCGATGTGCAGATTGCCGGCGACGACGCGAAGAAGTACACCAATCTGGTCTTTGCCGGGATCGAGTTCATCAGCCAGCAGGTCGATGCCACGGCGATGACCGGTTTCCACCTCGACCTCTTCGTCCAGAACGCCGGCCAGTTCAAGATCAAGCTGGTGGACTTCGGCGCCAATGGCGCCTTTGGCGGTGGCGACGACTCCGAGCATGAGTTCACGCTGACGACGAGCTCCTCGCCTGCCATCACCTCCGGGAGCTGGAGCAGTCTGTATATTCCGTTCTCCTCCTTTCCCGGCCTGACCTCGAGGGCGCATCTCGCCCAGATCATCATCTCCGGCTCGAGCAGCACGTTGTACCTGGATAACGTCTACTTCTTCAAGGGTTCCACGCCGCCGCCGCCGACCGGACCGACGGTCGCGGCGCCCACGCCGACTGTGGCCTCGGGCAGCGTGATCTCGCTGTACAGCAACGCCTACACCAACGTCACGGTGGAGACCTGGTCGGCGGTGTGGGATAACGCCGACGTGGCTGACGTCCTCGTGGCCGGCAACGACACCAAGAACTACACCAACCTGGTCTTCGCTGGCATCGAGTTCACCTCGGCGCCGGTGGATGCCTCGACGATGACCGCCTTC
>JANOFA010000863.1:0-4462 GCA_031413355.1 Gemmatimonadota bacterium
AGATCGGGCTTCTGTAACACGCGCATCAAAGGATGAACCGGCTCTGATCATCACCAGAAGCGGAGATCAGATCATCCCTTCGCCGCCTTCGCGTCCTTCGCGCGA
The DNA here is from genome assembly GCA_031413355.1 of Gemmatimonadota bacterium. Lineage (GTDB taxonomy): Bacteria > Gemmatimonadota > Gemmatimonadetes > Gemmatimonadales > GWC2-71-9 > JADJOM01. The sequence continues at coordinate 106 of JANOFA010000863.1, forward strand.
CCCGCTTCGGTCTTTCACCGCATCGTTCGGGCTTAATCTTCCTCCGTGAAGGCGGAGATTAGGATTACGATGAAGATTAAGATTGGAACGCTACCCGTTGTTGCACTATTTGGCCCGCCCTGCCAAACTGCGTCCGACTCAAATTAGACTATGAAAAAACTCACCCTGCTCGCCTTGCTCCCTCTCGTCCTCACCGCCTGCGCGGCGGAGAAGAACGACGGTTGGACTCCCCTCTTCAACGGCTCGAACCTCGACGGCTGGAAGGCCAACGAAAATCCCGAGTCGTTCAGCGTCCAGAACGGCGAACTCGTCGTGCGCGGCGTCCGCTCGCATTTGTTTTACGTCGGCGCCGTCGGCCAGGGCGGCAACTTCAAGAACTTCGAGTTCAAGGCCGACGTCCTGACCAAGCCCGGTGCGAACTCGGGCATCTATTTTCACACCGAATTCCAGGGCCCCGGCTGGCCGGCGAAGGGCTACGAGGTGCAGGTGAACAATTCCCACGGCGATCCCAGCCGCACCGCCGGACTCTACGGCATCAAGGACAACCTCAACGCCGTGGCCAAGGACGGCGAATGGTTCACGCTCCACCTCAAGGTCGAGAGCAAACACATCGTCACGAGCGTCAACGGCAAGGTCGTCGAGGACTACACCGAGGAGGCGAACCCGCCGCGCGCGGGCCAGTTCGTGGGCCGCTTGATCAAGAGCGGCACCTTCGCGATCCAGGGCCATGATCCCGGCAGCGAAGTTCACTACAAGAATCTCCTGGTGAAGCAACTTCCGTGAGGTTGCGCCGCACCGCTGTCCGGCACGCGCACGGAAGGTGGCGCGAAGATATTGCAACGTCCGGGGATTGGCTCCGGCGCCTGGGCTAGTCGTCCGTGAATTCAACCTGAATCGGGCCTCCCCCCGGCCCGTCATCTTCATCGTGCCCCGAGCCGTCACCAGCCTGCTTCTGTTCGCCGTCGTTGCCGCGAGCGGCGCGACCCGAAATTCCCCCGCGCCCACCTACGAAAAGGACATCCGGCCGATCCTCAAGGCCAACTGTTTCCCGTGCCACGGCGAGGGCGAGCAGTTGAAAGGCGGCCTGGACCTACGCCTGCGTCATCTCATCGCCACAGGCGGCGAGAGCGGTGCCGCGATTGTCGCGGGCAAGCCGGAGAAAAGTTTGTTCTTCACCAAGATCCGCGACGGCGAGATGCCGAAGAGCGAGAAGAAGCTCACCAAGGCCGAGATCGAAACCATCCGCCAGTGGATCGCCGCCGGCGCGAAAACCGCACGGCCCGAACCGAAGGAACTCGGCAAGGAGCCATACTTCACCGAGGACGAGCGAAGTTATTGGTTTTTCCAGCCGGTGAGACGCCCCGAGGTTCCGAAGGTGCGATATGAGAAACTCGTCCGCAATCCGGTGGACGCCTTCCTTCTCAAGCAAATCGAAGCGCAGAAACTTTCCTTCAACCCCGAGGCCGACCGCCGCACGCTCATCCGCCGCGCGACCTTCGACCTCACCGGGCTGCCGCCGACGCCGGAGGAAGTGCAGGCGTTCCTCGAGAACCAATCGTCGAACGCCTACGAACAACTCATTGACCGCCTCCTCGCCTCGCCCCGCTACGGCGAGCGTTGGGGCCGCCACTGGCTCGATGTCGCGGGCTACGCGGACTCCGACGGCTACAACGAGGCCGACACCGAGCGCAAATACTCCTGATCAACCCGCACCGCCGCCTCGAGTGCGCGGGCGAGTGCCTTGAACAGCGCCTCGACGATATGGTGTGGATTCTCGCCGCGGAGCAGGTCGACATGGACCGTCAGGCCGGCGTTCAGCACCAGCCCACGCACGAACTCCGGCGTCAGAAACACATCGTAGTCGCCCAGCATCTGCCACTTGGGAATATCGACGTGGTACGACAGGTAGGGCCGGCCGGAGACGTCGACCACCGCCCGCACCAGGGCGTCATCCAGCGGCACCGTGGCATCGGCGTAGCGCCGGATCCCGGCCCGATTGCCCAGCGCCTGCGCGATGGCCTGGCCCAGCGCGATGCCGACATCCTCGACGGTGTGATGCCCGTCGACATGCAAATCCCCCTTGCACTCGACGTCGAGATCGAACAGGCCGTGCCGGGCAAACGCCTCCAGCATGTGGTCGAAGAACCCGATGCCGGTCGCGATCGTGGCCCGGCCACCGCCATCGAGGTCGAGCCGGAGGCGGATGGTGGTTTCCTTCGTGGCCCTGGAGATTGCCGCCGAGCGGGACATGGATGGGCTCCGATTCTCAGGATGGCTACGCGAGGATGTTCCGCAGCGCCCCGAACACGGCGTCCATGTCCTCGGACGTGCCGATCGAGATCCGCAGACACTCGGCGAGGTGGGCGCTGCCGGACACATCGCGAACGAGGATGCCGTGTTCCTCGATGAGGCGCCGGAAGATGACCTTCGCCGGCACCGCCTCACACCGGATCAGGACAAAATTCGCGGCGCTGGGGAAGACCCGGATACCCGGCAACGTCCGCAGGCGCGGCAGGAATCGGTCGCGCTCCTCCACCACCGCCCGGGTCCGTTCGGCGAACCGCCGGGACTGGACCAGGGCCACCTCCGCCGCGGCGAGCGTCACGGCGTTCACGTTGTAGGGCAACTTGGCCTTGGCGATCTCCCGGGCGACATCGGGGTGGGCCAGCGCATACCCGAACCGGAGCGCGGCCATGCCCATCGCCTTGGAAAAGGTCCGCAGCACGACAACCCGCGCGGACTGGTGGAGCAGCGGAACAGCGCTGGGCCCGCCAAAATCCTGATAGGCCTCATCACAGAGCACCAGCGCATCGGTCTCCGCCAGCACCCGCTCCACGGCACCGACCGGCAGCGCCGAGCCGGTGGGATTGTTCGGCGAATTCAGGACGATCACCCGGGCCCGCTCCCGTCGTGCCGTCGCCACGATGGCATCGACGTCATAACCGAAGTCGGCGCCGAGGGGCACCGGCAGGTAGCGACCTCCGAGGACGCCGGTGAGCAGCCGGTACAGGGAAAAGGTGGGCGCGGGCGCCACGACAACCGCGCCCTCCGTCACCGACACCGACAGCGCCGCCTGGATCACTTCATTGGAGCCGTTGCCCACCAGTACGCCGTCCGCCAACCAGCCATGTCGTTCCGCGATCGCGGCAGACAACTGTGCCGGCGCGAAGGCGGGATACCGATGCCAGGGGAGCGCGGCCGCCCGGGTCAGGATCTCCCGCTTGAGATCCTCCGGCACATCGACCGCCGCCTCGTTCTGGTTGAGCTTGCGCGCAACCGTCGGCGCCTCGAGCGTGTACGCCGCCTCGGCACGCACCGAGGGCTTGAGCAGGCTGAGCGCGACGGTGGAATCGGGAAGCGGCATGGGAAGGAGAGTGAGCGCGGAAGGCAGGAGACAGGACGCGGCGGCGGGCTAGGCCCTTTTCCGCGCGAGCAGCACTTCCAGCCGCTTGGTGAGCGCCTTGGCCCGGAAGGGCTTGGTCAGAAAATCGTCGGCGCCGAGCTCGAAGACACGGACTTCGTTGTCTTCGTCGCCCTTGGCAGTCAGGACGATGACGGGAATACCCTTGGTCGTCGGGCGGGAACGCAACTCGGAGAGCACCGCATATCCATCCATGCCGGGCAGGTTCAGGTCCAGCACAATGATGTCGGGGGCGTGACGATCGGTCTGATCCAGCGCCTCCGCCCCGGTGCGCGCCTCCACCACATCGAAGCCATCCCGCACCAGCAGGTCCTTCATGACCCGGCGCAGCGTGTCTTCGTCATCCACCAGCAGCACGGTCGACCCGCGGGAGACGACTCGGCGGCTGAGCTCGGCCGCGACCGCGTCCTCCTCGACATCGAGCAGTTCGAAGGCGGTCGACAGGTCGATGGCCTGGCGGCGGCCCGAAACACCGGAGGGCGGCAGTGTCGGCGAGGGGGCCGGCGTTTTCCGCGTCGTGGGCAACGGGATGGCGGGTGTGGCATCGCTCGGCCGCGCTGGCGCGGCATCGCTGGGCCGGCTTGGCGGGGCCGGGATCGTCAGCCGGTTGGAGGTCGTGCTGTCGACCATGGGCACATCGACCACGCGCAGGAGCTCCTCGATCCCCGTGTCGCCAGCGAGCACGTGCGTGAGGCCGCTTTCGAACAACGAGAGCATGCCGTTGGCCCGGGCGCACTCCGCGATCTTCTCCGCCGTGGCGCCGCCGCCGATGAGACGTTCCAGCTCGATATTCATCGTCAGGACTTCGACCACACTGAAACGGCCGCGGTAGCCGGTCATAGAGCAGTCGGGGCAGCCGAGCGGGCGATAGATGACGGTGCCCTCGGGGATGAAGCGCTTGATCCGGTCGGGGGGCGGTTGGTCGTTCACCGCCCG
>JANOFA010000864.1:0-2310 GCA_031413355.1 Gemmatimonadota bacterium
GCTGAGTCTGTCCCGCAGTGCAGGACGTGCATGACATTGACATGACCAGGTCCTTCTGGTTCTGGTGTGAGGTGAACCGCTGTCCGTCAACCATCGGTCGCGGTGCGCCAGGACTTGAGGGGCGGGTGCGGCTCGGCAGGACGACCGGGGGGAGTACAGGCGCGGTGGGCGATAGGCGATGGGCGGTAGCCGCCAGCGGTCAGCGGGCAGAAAGACAGATATGTTCCACAGGACTAACTTTCGCCTACCGCCTACCGCCTACCGCCTACCGCCTACTCCCATGCCCCCCACCGACGCCGAATCGATTCTCACCATTGCCATGCTCGCTGCGGTGGCCGATGGCCAGGCCAGTCCCGATGAGCTCACCCGGCTGAAGCAGGCGGTCACCCGTTTGGGTGTCACCTCGCTGGATGCGGTGGCCGGTCAGGTTGCGGCCGGCGGGCTGACCGTGGCGGAGGTGGCCGCGCGGCTGTCCGGCGACGATGCGCGTCGGCTCGCCTACGAAACCGCTCTCCTGGTCTGTCACGCCGACGGCGCGGCAGATCCGCGGGAAACGGCCTTCCTCGTGGAGCTCCGCACAGCCCTCGGCCTCATCCCGGCCGCCGTGGACGCGGTCGAGCGGGAGGTCGGCATCGCCGCCACGACATCGGTGGTCGAGACCGGCCCGCCTCCCGCCGCGGCGGATCTGGACCAGCTCATTCTGCAGCAGGCAATGATCAGCGGTGCGCTGGAGCTGCTGCCGGACCGGCTGGCCAACCTGGTGATCATCCCGCTGCAGCTTCGGCTGGTGTACCGGATCGGGCAGGCCCATGGTCAGCAGCTCGACGTCAACCAGATCAAGGACCTGGCGGGCACGCTCGGGATCGGTGCGGCGTCGCAGGTGATGGAGCGAGTTGTGCGCGGCGTGCTTGGTGGGATCGGCAAGGGGCTGCTCGGCGGGCTGCTGGGTGGGGCGACGGGGGTGGCTGCGGGTAGTGCTGTGTCGTTCGCATCGACCTATGCCCTGGGGCACGCGGCACAACAGTACTACGCCCAGGGTCGCCGCCTGAGCACCGCTGACCTGCGGGCGCTGTTCGCGAGGTTTCAGGAGGAAGCCAAGGCGCTCTTTCCGAAAGTGCAGGACCAGATTCAGGCCCAGTCGAAGAGTCTCAACCTGCAGCAGCTCCTCACCTCCCTGGGCAGCCGCTAGCAGCAACGGCCCCCTCCACCGGAGGGGGCCGTTGCTCGTGCGCTGGGTCAGCGAATTTCCATCTTGCGCTGCCTGCCCTACGGTGGTGAGGCAGGCGAGGAGGGCGAGAGCAGAGAGTGTCCAGCCCGACTTGCACCGGAGCCGCTCATGCCGAATGACGTCCCGCCTACCGCCTACCTTTGCTCCAGTCGGGCACGGAGGCCCGACCTACCCACCCCTACTGCACCACCGCCACGAACAGCCGCCCGTTGCTCTGCACCGCGGTGCCGGTGATCGGCGTCGCTGTTGCGATCACGGAATCGCGGCCCAGGCTGGCACCGAGGGTCCAGCCGCCAACTGTGGCGCGTCCCAACGCATCGGTCACCTGAACCGCTCCGGTGATCGTACCCTCGCTCCCGGCCGGTATGCTGAATGTGACCGTGACACCCGCGATCGGCTTCAGGGTCGGCGTGAGCAGCGTGACCCGGGGAAGGCTGCCGGCGGGGACCGAACTGCCTGGTGCTCCGCTGATGGTGTTCATGTTGCCGGCATCCAGGATGGTCAGCGTGTCAACCGCGCCGAAGGGGCTGAAGCTCTTGGTCTTCCCACCCAGGCAGCAGGTGCCCAGCATCGTGGCGTAGGCGGGACGCGGCAGGAACAGGTCCCGCACCAGTGGGCCGGCCCAGTGCCAGCCGCGCTGGGCATAGCCGCGCAGTCCGGTGTAGTCCGGCGCCATGCCGATCAGGCCAGTGCAGTCGAGGAACGGCGCGGCCTGGCGATCAAGGAGCACCGCCGCCGTCCCGACGTTGTGCGCCAGTTTGAGTCGCCCGAAATCCGGTGGAGTAAAATCCTGGACCGTACAGGCGCCCACCAGCAGATCCTGGGTGAAGGCGACCGGAGGCGAGGCGGTGAACTCGTAGAACGCCGGATACTGATCCAGCGGTGTGAGAAGCGGGCCAGGGAAATCCGGGAGTCGCTGGATCGAAATCACCGTCAGGCTGGCCGCCGCCGCCGCGGGCACATTCAGGCCGGCGAACTTGGTCGTCGTCACCAGCGTCGTCGCAGGAGAGGTCGGTCCCACCACGCCGACCACGCCGTCCTCCCCCAGCGATGGCACCGTGATGCTCGGCGCCGGCAGTCCG
>JANOFA010000865.1:0-5079 GCA_031413355.1 Gemmatimonadota bacterium
GCCATAATCTCCTCCTGGGTTGCCGGCCATCAGGGGCCGGACAGTGCTATGGATACTGAACCGCGTCACAACTGCAGAGATGCTATCGCCGGGCCTTCTTGCGCCGCGGCTTCCGCGCCGGCGACTCGACCTCGAGTTCGCCCAGCGATTGCTCCAATTCCGCCAGCCGGTCCCGCAGCAGCTCCAACTCCTCATGGATTCCGCCCACCGGAGTGATCTTCTCGACCGATGCCTTCACCAGACGGTCCACTCGGGTCTGGACCTGCTCCACCCCGTCCGCGATGACTCGGCCACCGCGGCGTATGACATCATGAAGAAACTCGCTGGGCAGGAACGAGTGACCCCGCTTGTGGTCTTCATGAATGATTTGCGCCAGTGTCTGACTGGTCACGTCATCCCCGGTGGCGCTATCCGCCACCCGCAACTCCTGGCCGTTACGAATCCACTCCGCGATCTCATCGAGGGAGACGTACCGGCTCTCCTCGGTATCATAGAGCTTCCTGCTGCCGCCGCCGTACCGCTTGATGAGCCTGATCATGCTGAGTCTCCGCTGTGGACAACGACGAATATACCGCACTGCGGTAAAAAAGCAAGTTCGAGTTACCGCAATGCGGCAAGCAGCAGCCGGGACTGAAGTACGGCGGGGGGAGGTGGCGTCAGCCCTTGAGCTCGGCGAGGACCACCTGGCCGAGGGCCTCCAGCTCGGCCAGATCGGTTGGGGGAGAGGCCTGGAGGGGAACGGCCAGCAGCGGTTCGCCCTGGGAGAGGAGTTTCCGCAGGCGCTCCAGGCCGCGCTGATCCCGTTCGCCGAGGTAACGGAAGAGACCCAGCCCGCTGCGCCATGCGCCGGCAGAGGAGTCTGTCGGCGCGGCCACGGCCGGGTGGACCTGATTGACCACGATCGGTCCGAGGTGGTGGCCCGCGTCTTTGAGCTTCCGGGCGAAGAACAGGGTATCGGGAATGCGATCCTCACCGGGCCCGCTCACCAGGAGAAACAGGGTATCCGGCGCACGGAGCAGGCTGCGGACCTCGGCGGCGCGTTCGCGGAAGCCGTCGTACAGCGGAGCGAAGGCACGGAAGAATTCCACCATATCGTGCAGGAGACGGGTCCCGATTACCCGGTCGACGATCCGCTCCACCCCTTTCGCCGCGATGCGCATGGGCATCCGCTTGAGCCCCCCGCCCTGCTCCCACCACGGCTTGAGGGCGAGGCGGACCGCGCCGCTGTCGAGAAAACCCACGATCCGGTCGGGGGCTTCGAGGAAGTCCAGCGCCTGGCGTGTCGGCGGCGTATCCAGGATGATGCGGTCATAGTCGCCCTCCGCGGCCACCTCGAAGAGACGCTCCACCGCCATGTATTCCAGGATGCCGGCGAGGTTGCCGGCGAGGTCGCGGTAGAAGCGGTTGGTGAAGATCCGTTCGGCTGACGCCTCGTCCGGTGCGTAACGACGGATCAGGCGGTCGAATGTGGTGCGAGCATCAAGCAGGACCACACTGAGGCGTCCGCTGGTTGCCGTCTTCACTCGCACCGCCCGGTCCCGTGCCTCCTCTCCAACGCCGAGGGCGTCCTTGAGGCGGAGCGAGGGGTCGAACGTCATGACGAGGGTATTGTGGCCCGCCCGAGCGGAGCACAGTCCCAGCGCAGCTGCCAGCGTGGTCTTCCCGACCCCTCCGGCGCCGACCACGACGAGAAGCCGCTGGTCGAGTGGGCCGAGACTCATGCGCATTCAACCTCGAGCTCGGCCACCATTGCCTTGAGCAGCTCCGGGCCCCGATCGAGCGGCAGCATAGGGATTTCGATGAGGGGGCCTTTCCATTCGGCTCGGAGTCGGGCGAGCTCGCGATCGTTCACCGCCCGGCGCTCGCGCCAGAGATCAAGAGTGGGCCGCAGCCCTGCCCCGGTGCCCCTGCCCGCGGCGGAGGGGGCCGGAAACGGCGGGTAGAGGGCGTTGGCGACCACCAGCTCGGGCGGGCGCCCGATCTTCTCCCGCAGCAGGGCGATCAGCTCGAGTGCTTCCTGGATCGGCATCTCCTCGGCGAGCGCGGTGAGTACCACCCCACAGCGTGCAGGGTCGGCGATGAACCTGGCCAGCTCCTTGGCCATCTCGCCGAGCTGCCCGCCGCCGATCGCATCGGCGAGGACGAGCGGCGCGGCGAGCATCGAGACGCTGTGACCGGTCGCAGGAGCATCCAGCACGACGACGTCGGCCTTGTGGCGGTAGTGACCCTCGACAGTCCGGAGCGCATATCCGAGCACGGCCATCTCCTTCATGCCCGGGGCACCCTGGGCGAAGTGCTGGAAAACCGAGCTGGCGATGACCTTCCTTGCGAGGGCGGCGATGGGCAGCTTCTCGCGTACCAGACCATCCACAACTGCCTGCGCCTGCAGATTCTGGACGGAGAGCCGGCTACTGACCTTGACGATGTGGCCCCCGGACGGCTCGGTACCGAGCAGCTGGTGCAGGCTCTCGCGTGGATCGATCTCCAGCAGCAACGTCCGCCGGCCGTTCGCCGCAAGTAGCCGGCCGAGCGCGGCGGCGAGCGTCGTCTTTCCGACGCCGCCTTTCCCGGTGACGACCACCAGTTGTCGCGTGGCAAGCTGGTCCAGCAGCTTCATGAAGACTCATCCATGAAAGGTCACGGCCATACTACTACCCGAAGGCGAGGGGTCCAACCCCGATGTTCAACGTTTGTTTCCCTGCTTGCGGTGACTCCGGTAAGGCGGATAGCGTTCGGCGTGAAGGATACTCTCGACTACATCATCATCGGCTCGGGTTTCGGCGGCAGCGTCTCTGCGATGCGGCTGGCCGAGAAGGGCTATCGAGTGCTCGTGCTGGAGCGAGGCAAACGCTTCCGCGACGAGGACTTTGCCAAGAGCACCTGGGACCTGCCCCGCTATCTGTGGGCACCCTCGGTCGGCTGCTACGGCATTCTGCAGATCAGCCCGTTCAAGAACGTCTTCGTGCTGCACGGCGCCGGCGTCGGCGGTGGGAGTCTGGGCTACGCCAACGTTCTCATGGAGCCCGGCGACGAGGCCTTTGATTCGTCCGCCTGGCAGAAGCCGGTGGAGTGGAAGAGAGAACTGCGGCCGCATTACGCCACCGCCAAGCGCATGCTGGGCGTTACCGACAACCCGAAGCTGTGGCCAGCCGATCACCAGCTGCAGCGGATCGCGGAGGAACTCGGGCACGGGGACAGCTTCCGGCCAGTCCCGGTCGGCACTTTTTTTGGCCAGCCCGGGCAGGAGGGGACGGAAGTCGCCGATCCGTACTTCGGCGGTGAGGGGCCGGCGCGCCGGGGATGCACCCATTGCGGCGGCTGCATGGTGGGCTGTCGGCACAACGCCAAGAATACGCTACCCAAGAACTACCTCCACTTTGCCGAGAAGTGGGGAGCGACAATCGTCCCGGAAGCGACGGTGCAGGACATCTGCCCGCTGGCCGGACCACAGCAGGACGGCGCCCGCTACGAGGTGCACTACCGCCGGACGACCGGGCTGTTCCGTCGCCGCATGCCACCGCTCCGAGCGCGCAACGTGATCGTCTCGGCGGGCACGCTGGGCTCGCTCCGCCTCCTGTTCCGCTGTCGTGATGTCACCCGCTCGCTGCGTGACCTGTCGCCCCGTCTGGGCGACATGGTCCGGACCAACAACGAGGCGCTGCTCGGCAGCGTCGCCCGGCAGGCAGACGTCGACTATTCGAAGGGCATCGCGATAACGTCGATTTTCCGGGCGGACGCCGTGACCACCATCGAGCCGGTGCGGTATCCCGCCGGTTCCTCCGCGATGCGGCTGCTTGGCGGACCGATGATCGAATCGGGAGGCCTCCTCTCGCGTCTCGGTCAGTCGGCGTTTGATATCGCGCGGCGACCGGGCGAGTTCCTGCGGACCCATGTCCTGCCCGGCTGGGCGGAACGCACAACGATCATGCTGGCAATGCAGTGGGAGGACAACCGCATGCGTCTGCGGCCGGGCCGCAGCATCTTCACCGGATTCCGCAATGACCTCGTCTCCCAGCCCGACGAGGAGGCGACCATCCCGACGAAGATCGAGATCGGACACGCCGTGACGCGCACCTTTGCCGAGCGGACCAACGGCATCGCGATGGGTTCGGTGAACGAAGCGCTGTTCGACATCCCGATCACCGCCCACATCCTCGGTGGCTGCCCCTTCGGGGCGAGCGCGGCGGAGGGCGTGATCGATGCCGACTGCCAGGCGCACGGCTATCCCGGCCTGTACGTGATCGACGGGTCGATCATGCCGGCCAATCCCGGGGTGAACCCCAGCCTTACTATCACGGCGCTGGCGGAGTATGCGATGAGCCGGGTTCCGGAGGCTGGCTCGCGATAGCGCCGCTCGGTGCGGGCCGGCGAGGACGCCCGCACCTACCCACTTGCGCCCCCCCGCCCCCGCCAGACTACTCTCCGGTTCGGAAGGCATTGTTGCTGGTGTGACCCAGCCCACACCCCGTCGTCCCCGGAGCAATCTTGTTACATGTCGGCACTCACGATACCTCGACCAAGAGCGGTCGCATGCTCACCGCCCTCTCGATCTGTGGCTTCGCCGCGCTCAGTTGTACCGACGAGGAGCTGACGGCGCCTCATACCGCCCAACCGACGGTGCGTGTCAATACGCTGGTCACGGCGGACACGCTCTGCACCAAGCTGCAATTCACCATCACCAGTGCCACAGCGGTCACCACGTCCTTTCCCAACCGCATGACATGCAGTACGACGGGCCTATTGTTGATCCGGGCTCAGGCGGCCACGGTCCGCGCTACGGGCCAGCGCACAATTTCGACGAGCGTGGGAAGCAGCCTACCTCTCTGCTCCCCACCCTCCTCGATTTAAGTACTCGGCTCGCTCCTCAAGCGAACGCCACGTCCCTTCGGTCATTGCAATGACAGCGGGATCCTGACGGCGGACGGCTGACAGCTATCGACCGCCTACTCCCCACCGCCTATCGCCCGTCCACCCCACACCACCCCGCCAGCAGCGCCGCCTCGACCTTGATCGCGGTGATCAGCTCGTCGATCGGCAGGTACTCGTCCGGCGCATGGGCCAGCTTGATGTCGCCCGCAC
>JANOFA010000866.1:0-2125 GCA_031413355.1 Gemmatimonadota bacterium
CCCGAGCATCGGCGGAAGGGGCACCGCGGCCAGATAACCAAGCATGGTCGTCAGGACAACCCGCGTCACGGCGACGCGCAGCGGCGTGCGAGTATCCCGCAACGCATAGAACCCGGAGCTGTAGAGCCGTCCCATCGTCGCCGCGAGCAGCCCGACAGCGGAGCCCGCGAGAATCGCCCAGACATACTGGCTGTCCGCCTCGGTGAAGCGCCCGGTCTGGAACAGTGCTGCCGCGATGACGCCGCCAAACCCCAGGAAGGCCACGACCGAGGGCACCACCAGGAACGCGATGCGTCGAAGCGCCACATTGAGCCGGGTCCGCAGCACATCGGCCACCTCGCGATCCGATCCCGTTGCGCTCGACATCGCGGGCAGCTCGGCCGCCGAAATCGATATTCCGAAGAGGCTCACCGGCAGGGTGTAGAGCACCTGGGCGTTGGCCAGCGCCGAGACCGCGCCCGTCCCGAGCAGGCTCGCGAGAATGCTTTCGACGAACGCACTGATCTGGACGACGCCGCGACCGACGAGGACCGGGCCGAAACTCCGCAGCACGGTACGCACCTGCACCGAGGCCACCTGGAGCGAGGGACGCAGATGGTGCAGCAGCGTCAGCACCGTCGGGAGTTGCACCAGGAACTGGAGCGCGCTTCCAATCACGGAACCGAGGGCAGCCGCTTCGGCCAGGCCGTTCTGATCGGCGCGTCCGGCGCGGAGTAGCACCGTCACTATGATTGCGACATTCCAGATCACCGGAGCGGCATACGACAGCAGGAACCGCCGGTGACTGTTCAGTACACCCAGACACCAGGCCGAGAGCACCAGGCAGCCGGCGCCCGGGAAGAGCAGCCGGACCAGCCGTTCGGTCAGCTCGCGCTTGGCGGGCGGGAATCCGGTCGCGATGATATCAGTGAGCGGCCCGGCGAACAGCATGCCCAGCAGCACGATGAGCGAGGTGGCCAGCGCCAGCATTCCGAAGACGGCATTGGCGACATCTTCCGCCTCCGCATCGCGCCCTTCGGCGCGCAGACGGCTGTACACCGGAATGAACGAGGCGGAGAGCACTCCCTCGCCCAGCAGGTTCTGCAGCAGGTTGGGAATCCGGAACGCCGCGCTGAAGGCGTCGTTGGCGTCGGAGAGGCCGAGGTGGTGCGAAAGGACGCGCTGGCGGACGAGACCGAAGATCCGGCTGAGGAAGATGCCGGTCGCCACCAGTACTGCGTGCCGACTGCTGGAAGGCACGGCAGGCGTCGGGGGCACCCTACGGCTTGGGCGGCGGGAGTGAGCGTCCCGGGTGCTCCTCAAGCAGGCGCTGAAGGAACTGATTCTCCTCCTGCAGCAGTTGAACCGAGCGCTGCAGGTCCTCGACCTCGCCTTCCAGCGCCTCCATCTTGCGCGCCAGGTCGCCGAGACTGGTCGGCGCCTGTTCCGGCCCCTCCAGCCGCCGACCGAGTGCCTTCCCGATCGGGGAATCGATGACGATGCCCAAAATCGGGATCATCAGGGCAACGAGGAGGATCAGACCGAGAAATGCCATGGCCGAGTTTACGCCGGACCCGGGGCGGCTTCAAGTGCCGCCCGGTACCAGCCGTCGATGGAGGTCAGCAACTCGGCCAGGAGGGTCGGCCCGTAGCGGGCGAGGACGGGTGCCGCGGACAGCACCCGTTCCTGTGGCTTGCCCAGCGGCAGCAGGGCGTCACGTGCCCGGGCGATCTGCTGGGTCTCGGTCGCCTGGCGCTTCTTCAGGTGATTCACCAGCCGCTTCTCGGCGTCCTGCGTTCCACTCAGTGCCTGCTGACCGAGGTTCTGAATCGGCTTCTCGATGGTGGGGTCAATTGTGGCGGCGGCGGCGGCGAGGACGGCATACTGGTCGGTGAGTACCTCACGCAGTGCGGCGAGGGCGGCGCCAGCCTCGGGCGGCAGCTGGGACCGGACGACCCTTCCCTCCAGCTTCTGCCCCGGAGTAAGCAACTCGTCCAGCGTCGCGCTGAACTTCTCCAGCACACGGTCCACCCGGGTCTCCACCAGCAGGCCGGACCAGCGCGGCACGGGGAGTTGCCGCGGAATCTCGAGGACCGGATACACCGCCTCCGCAAGTGCCATGTAGCGCAGCTCTCCCGGCCCGGCC
>JANOFA010000867.1:0-1491 GCA_031413355.1 Gemmatimonadota bacterium
CCGCACCCAGCGTCATGACCTGCGCGTCGTTGTGTTCGCGGGCATTCCGGGCCGCTGCCGCGTTCACACACAGTGCCGCCCGCACGCCCCGCACCTTGTTGGCGGCCATGCACGAGCCGATTCCGGCACTTTTCCCTCGAAGATACCGTGCGTACGATTGGGATAGGCCATCATTCGGAAGGGCTTGTTGGCGGCGACGAGCGCATTGATGAGGCGTTCGGTGCCCTGGTAGTGCACGTTGTCATCGCCAGTGCCGTGGATGACCAGAAGATCGCCGCGTAGCCCGTCAGCAAAAGTCAGCGGCGAACTCGCCACGTAGTCCGCCTCATTCTGCTGCGGCAACCCCATGTAGCGTTCCTGGTAGATCGTGTCGTACAGGTGCGTATCGGGGACCGGTGCCACTGACATTCCCGTCTGGTACAGGCCGGGAGTGCGGAACATCATGTTCAGTGTCGTCGACCCGCCGCCACTCCAGCCCCAGATCCCGAAGCGGGTCGAATCGACCCAGCTCCACCGGCCAATGGTGCGCGCCGCGCCCGCCTGATCCTCCGTCGCCACCACGCCGATCTTCCGGTACACCGACTTGCGCCACTCCCGGCCGCGCAGCGTCGGCGTGCCGCGGTTATCGAGCGTGATCACCGCGTAACCCCGCTGCGTCAGCATGAGGTGCCAGGGATCGATGCTGTACCAGGTATCCTTGGCGGTCTGGCCCGCCGGTTCGCCATAGACGTAGAACAGCACCGGGTACCGTTTGGTGGAATCGAAGTCCGCCGGGTACATCACGAGGCCGTCGAGTGTGACGCCATTGCCGGCATCCACCTGCACGAACTTCGCCGGCCCCCGCCGCAACAGGCCGACGCGCCGCTTGAGACCGGCGTTGTCGCCCAGCATGCGGACCGCGTCGTGCGACGGCAGCCGGATGAGTGCGGTGGTGGGTGGCGTTGTGATACTGGAGAAGGTGTGGATGGCGAACGCACCACCCGGCGCCGCCTGATAGCTGTGGGTCCCCGGCTGATCCACCGGGCTCAGCCGCTCGACGGGGCCTCCGGAGAGAGGAGCGCGAAACAGGTAACGCTGGGTGGGATTGTCCGGTGAGGCGCGGAAATAGAGCGAGCCACCGATGGAGTCGATGGCAACCACATCGGCGATATCGTAGTCGCCGGGCGTGAGCAGGCGGACATCCTTGCCATCGCGCGAGACGCTATAGGCGTGGCGCCAGCCATCCCTCTCGCTGATCCAGAGGAAGCGACTGCCGTGATCGAACCAGGCCCAGTCATCCACGACGTCGACCCAGGCGCTGTCGCGATCGAGCAGGATCGGTGCGACCTGCCCCGACTTCGCGTCGCCCTGCAGCACCGTAAGGGTGTTCTGCAGCCGGTTGAGATGCTGCATCACGATCTGGTCGGAGTTGGCCGCCCACTCCATCCGTGCCAGGTAGATATTGCGGGGATCGCCCGGCACCTTCATCCAGCGAGTCGGTCCTCCGCCGGC
>JANOFA010000868.1:0-23174 GCA_031413355.1 Gemmatimonadota bacterium
GGGCGGTCGCCGGACCGCTGGTGCTGCTGATACTATTCCCGTCGTCCTACGCTAGACCGAGTTCATCCTCTCTCATCGACCGAGCACCTGATGTCCCGTCACACGAAAGCTGCCGTTGTCGCCCTCGGCTCTCAGGCCTGCTACGGCCCGAACCGCGAACCGTCGCTCCCCCCGCCACCCCTGGCCACCCTGCCACCGGTCCGACTGTCGCCCTCCGGCGTCACGCTCCAGGATCAGGTCTCCGGCACCACCGCCCGGCTCCAGGCCATCAGTGCGGTCAACGACCAAATCGTGTGGGCGAGTGGTACGGGCGGCGCGTTTGTGGTGACAACGAACGGGGGTCTGAGCTGGCGGGCGGGCACTGTCGCAGGCGCCGACAGTCTCGAGTTCCGCGACGTCCACGGCGTTGATGCGCGGACCGCGTGGCTGCTCGCCGCCGGGCCCGGTATCAAGTCGCGGATCTACCGGACTACCGACGGCGGCCAGAACTGGCAGATCCAGTTCATCAACCGTACCCCGGAAGCGTTCTATGATTGCTTCGCATTCTGGGATCAGAAGAACGGCATTGCGTGGAGCGACAACGTGGGAGGCAGATTTCCCTATCTCGTCACCGCCGACACCGGCCAGACGTGGGAGCAGCGCTATCTCGATGGGGCCACGGAGGGCGAGGGCGCCTTTGCCGCGAGCGGCACCTGCGTGATCGCGCTGGGCCGGCAGATGGCGTGGGTGGCGACCGGCGCGGGGAAGGAAGCGCGGCTCTTTTCGACTGTCGATCGGGGAAAGAGCTGGACCCATGTTTCCACGCCAATCGTGCAAGGCAGCAGCACCACCGGCCACACCTCGAT
Organism: Gemmatimonadota bacterium; assembly: GCA_031413355.1. Lineage (GTDB taxonomy): Bacteria > Gemmatimonadota > Gemmatimonadetes > Gemmatimonadales > GWC2-71-9 > JADJOM01. The sequence goes on from JANOFA010000868.1 coordinate 846, forward strand.
CGCCTTTCGTTCACCGAAGGATGGCATCGCGGTCGGTGGCGATATCGCCGTGGCCGACAGCTGGACCGACAACGTCGTCGTCACCCACGATGGCGGCCTGAACTGGACGCTCGGCACGCGACCAACTTTTGCCGGGGCGGTGTTTGGCGCCGTGACGGTGCCGGGCACCCAGCCGCGCTTCGTCGCCGTCGGTCCGAAGGGCGCCGCCGTCACCACGGACGATGGGACGACATGGCAGGCGCTCGATACGCTGAGCTACTGGAGCGCCGACTTCGCCACCCCGCAGGCGGGATGGCTGGTCGGGCCGCAGGGACGGATCACGCAGGTGCGGTTTTAGCCGATGGCCAGATTCCTCATGGGCAGTAGGCGGTGGGCGGTAGGCGGATGCGAGCTGGCGCTGGCGCTGCTGCTGGCAACCAGCCAGCTGCCCGCCCAGGCTGCGCCAACCGGGGCCGCCGCCGACTCCGCGTCGCTGAGTGTGGTGCGCCGCTACTTCGCCGCGTACAACGAACACGACATCGACGCGGTGGTCCGCCTGGTGACCCCGGACTTCGTCTGGCTCAGCCTGGCCGGAGATTCGATCACCGTCGAAGTGCGCGGCGCCGACGCCGTCCGCTCCGGTCTGGTCGACTACTTCCGCCGGCTCCCCACGGCGCGCTCCGAGATCGAAGCGATCACCGCACTCGGTCCGTGGGTGTCGGTCCGGGAGCGGGCCCGCTGGGTGGGGAAGACTGGTCCCCGCTCCCAGGCCGCGCTCTCGGTGTACGAAGTGCGCGGCGACCTGCTGCGACGGGTCTGGTACTACCCCGAAGTGCGCGAGTAACCGACACCCCGGAGCATATGGTTCCCCGTCAGCCCTGGTTCGCGAGGAAGTTCTCGTTCGACTATCCGGTGACCGCGGCCGGAGGCGTGGTGGAACGCCTGCGCGGCACGCCGGCGCGCCTCGTCGACCGCCTGAAGCGCATCGCCCCACCCGAGCTCACCACCCGCCGGGGTGAGCTCTGGTCCATTCAGGAGCATGTCGGCCACCTGTGGGATCTCGAGCCGCTCTGGCTCGGACGCATCGAAGACATCGCCGTTGGCCGCCTGACACTGCAGGAGGCGGATCTCCAGAATCGCCGGACCTGGGACGCCCATCATAACGACCGTCAGCTCGGCGAGCTCCTCGCCGGATTCGAGTCGGCACGGCGGCTCCTCGTGAGCCAGGTCGAGGACGCGGACGAGGCCGACTGGCTCCGCTCTGCGCGCCATACCCGGCTGCAGGTCAGCATGCGATTGCTGGATCTGGCGTTCTTTGTCGCCGAACACGACGACCATCATCTCGCTACTATCAGTGAACACCTGCGGGGAAGCGTTTGACGGTGGCAGCTGACGGCTGACGGCTGATGGCTGACGGCTTCTCCTCACCAGACACCCCCATGTCCCTGCGCATCGTCCCGTTCCGCCCCGACCTCGTTCCCGCCTTTGCCCGGCTCAATCGCGAATGGATCGAACAGCTCTTCCGGCTGGAGCCCGCCGACCTGAAGACGCTGGAGAACCCGGTGGTATCGATCATCGCGCCCGGCGGCCAGATCTTTTTCGCCATGGATGGCGAGGAACCCGTCGGCACGGTTGCGGCGGTGCGGGTGCCGACCGATCGTTTCGAACTGGCCAAGATGGCGGTGCGCCCCTCGCACCAGGGGCAGGGAGTCGGACGGCTGCTCGGCGAAGCGGTCATTCAATTCGCCCGCGATGCGGAGGCACAGAGCGTGTTCCTGCTGACCAACAGCAGTCTCGCCGGCGCAATTCGGCTCTACGAACGGCTCGGCTTCCGGCATGGGCCGCTGCCACCCAGCACGGGGTATGCGCGGGCGGATGTGTTCATGGAGTTGGAGCTGGGGAGCGAACGACAAGCGGGCGGTAGGCGGTAGGCGGTGGGCAGTGGGCGGTGGGCGGTGGGCGGTGGCGAGGAGAAAAAAACATGGCAGACAGATCGCAAGAACCGCGACCTGCCTGCCTTCTTCTTCTTCAGCTGCCTGTTACCGCCTATCGCCTACCGCCCATCGCCTCTTCTTCGCCGCACATCGCCTACTTGAAATCCAGCAACTCCACCTCGAACACCAGCACGGCATTCGGCGGTATACGCGGTGGCGAGCCCTGCGGGCCGTAGCCCAGTTCACCGGGAATCCAGAACTGATACTTGCCGCCCTTGCTCATGAGCTGGATCCCCTCGGTCCAGCCGCTGACGACCTGATTCAGCGGCGTGGTGTACGGCTGGCCGCGCCGCACCGAGCTGTCGAACTCCGTGCCGTCGAGCAGGGTGCCGACGTAGTGCACCGTGACGACGCTCGTCGCCTTGGGGTGGGCCCCCGTGCCTTCCTTCAGCACCTTGTACTGCAAGCCGCTGGCAGTGGTCTTCACGCCGTCCTTGCCCTTGTTGTCGGCGAGGAAGGTGTCGGCCTCGCGCTTGTTGTCGATTGAGGCGATGGAATCCTTTTGGTGCTGGATACCCATCATCCGCACCTGGAAGCCCATCATGGTCGCCTGCATCACCGAATCCGGCATCGTCGCCGGGCTGCCGGCCATCGCCTGACGGAGACCCTGGAAGATCACTTCCGGCTTCACTGGCACCGACTGCTGCTTCAGGTTTTCGCCCATCTTGTAGCCCAGGATGTAGCTGACGCTGTCGTCCTGGGTGGCGAGCTTGGTGCTTCCACCACCCGCGCCCGCCTGACCGCAGCCCAGCAGGGCGCCAGCCAGGGCCGCGATAACCATCGTACGCATGAACACTCCGGAATTGGGGACCAGGGGACTGCTTTCGGACGGGCGGGAATATAGCAGGAGGGCGACCCGGCGCAGCCCCGAGCGGCCGGTGCACGGCCTGGGCGCCCCAGCCCCGACCATGCGCATCTGTGGCCGGAAGGCGGGAGAGTCCCGGAGGTGGGGCCTGCCCTTTGGGCCACGGGACCCCGGGCAGACGGCACGACAGCCGGTTGGTTGCCGTAGCGGCGGCGTCACCGGGTACAACGAGCCTCTCGCTCAGGAGGCCCTGGGCGACCACTCCCATGGCAATGGTGAGCAGGCAGAAGACTCCGGCGATCCTGGCTTTGGCCCGCGGTGACGCTGCTGCAATCCGTTCCGGCACGACAGCGGTGCTCAGGGCCGCCGCGTCCTGCACGTTCCACTCCAAACGAGGGAGGATCACAACGCTCGGGAATCGTGGGGCCACTGCGTCTGGGCCTGGCGACCCGTCCGCTTCTGCCGGTGACGCTGTCGCCGGCCGGCCAAAGGCTGCCGCGGTGCACCGCGGGGGGTGACCTGACTGCGTTCCTTCAGCCCTCGCGAGAGCCGCCTGCGCCGACGATTCGCCTAACGGGTCGCCCGCGCGGCGACGCCCTTGATGAGCAGCCACAGCGCGAGCACCACTTCGAACACCAGCATCGGCAACCACATGAATTGGGTGATCGGGCCGTCGAGGAATCCCGCGACCTGCACGGGAAGGCAAACCACGAGAAGGACTGACCCGATGACGCCCAGCCAGGCCAGTGCGACGGGGATCAGCCGGCCACGCAGGAGGAGCCAGGAAAAGAGGGTGCTACCCACGGCGAAGAAGGTTGCGGTGAGGGCCACGTTTCCCCCGCCACCGTGGGCAAGAATGTACGCACCGAGCGCGTGTGCTGTCGCGCTGTCCGGCGCAGTTGCTCCGGCGTCGGTCGCGAGCCAGAGCAGTCCGAGCGTGCTCGGTATGCCTGTGGCAGCGATCACACCCTCGCCGACGCGACAGATCAGGGCCAGCATCGCCAGATCGGGGTCCTGTTCGCGCGTGATCGCATAGAGGGTCACGCCCAGCACCAGTGCCGAGAAGCTCATCAGTATTCCAAGCACGACGGTGATTCGCACGTCTGTCGCGTGCTGGGCGATGCCAGCAAGGTCCGTTGCGATCCCCTCACCGCGGGTTGCCCGGCCGAACAGGACCAGACTGGTGACACCGGTCGCGATGTAGCAGAGGAACGTGAAGCCGGCGATCCTCGCGTTCGTGGTGCGAGTCATGGATGCTCCGGGAAGACCAGCGGGCTGTTCATGCGCTCCCTGCCGGGCTCGCCTGCTCCTTCCAGCGTTGCTCGTTCACCCCCATCAGGAGGAGCCAGAGGGTCAGGCATCCTTCCCCGAAGATGCCGGGGAACATGTTGTAGGGGGACAGCACGCTGGCAAGTAGTGTGGACAGAAAGGTCAGCCACCCAAGGCCGCCAAACGCCATCAGCGCACCCAGGGCTCGCGGCAGAAAGGTGGATCGGAGAATGAGGTAGCCGATCAGGAGGCAATAGAATCCAAAGAACACCAGTGGGTGAACATGAAAGGGTGCGAGATCAAAGAGCTTCAGCGCGGCCATGGCGCATCCCGCAAGGCTCACGGTGGCCGCGACGAGGGACAGGTTGCGGTTCACCGGCTTGAACAGGCCATAGAACAGGACGGTTACAACGACATAGGACGCGGCCGCGATGAGGTTCACGGCGAACCCCAGCCTGCCGCTGATGAAGAGGGCCAATGACCCAGTCAGGAATGTGACCAGGTAGAAGCCACCGGCGATCCTGGCCGTGGTCATGTCAGCCTCGGAGGCTGATTGCCGGGTCGATCCGCGCTGCACGACGCGCCGGAATCCAGCACGCCACGATCCCGATGCCTGCGATCATCGCAGCCACGCCGATCAACGTGGCCGGATCGTGCGGCGCGACACCGAACAGCAGCCCGCGAATGACGCGGCCCGCGAAGGCGGCGCCGGCAACGCCCAGCGCGAGGCCCATCGCCAGCAACGCCCCTCCCTCACGCAGGATCATCCGCTGCAGCATGCCGCCGTCGGCCCCAAGGCTCATGCGGATGCCGAGCTCGGTGGTACGCGCGCTCACCGAGAACGCCAGCACCCCCGCGATGCCCACCGCCGCGATGATCACCGCCAGGACGCCGAATGCCGAGACGAGCGCGGCATTCAGACGCCGGGGTGCCACACTCTGATCCTTGATCTGCGCCACGGTCAGCACATTCTCGATGGGAACCGTCGGGGCGATTCGACGGACGATGCGGGTCGCTGCGCCCGCCAGGGCCGCCACGTTGCTGTCGGCGCGGATCACCAGCCCGCCACTGATCGCGAACTCCTGCGCAAAGGGCATGAACACCACGGGTTGTGGTTCCGCATCCAGCCCGCCATCCTGCGTGTTGCCTACGACGCCGACAATGGTGCGCCAGTCGCCGCTGAATGGCGTGAACTTCAGCACTTCGCCGGTCCAGGCGATCCGTTTCCCGATCGGGGCCTCGCCGGGGAAGAACCTGTCGGCCAGCGCCTGGTTGATGATCACGACCTTGGCGGAGCCGGGCTGGTCGGTGATCTCGAATTCCCGCCCGGCGAGCAGCACGATCCCCGCGGCCCGGAAGTACTCGGGGCCCGCGGTCCGCAGATCCGCGCGCGGCGTCGCCTCGCCCACGGCGAGCGCCTTGCCCTCCGCGCTCACGTCGAGTGCCACCTGCGAGGTGCGCAGCGGCATCGTGGAGCCGACGCCCACCTCGACGACACCGGGTAGCGCCCTGATCTCGCCCCGCATGCGCTCATACAACTGTTTGGATGCGGCGTCTGCCGCTGGGCTGATCCGCGCCGGATTCAGCAGTGGCACCGGGAGGGTGAGCACTTCTTCGGTCCTGAGCCCGGTGTCCACCTGGGAGAGCCGGATCATGGTGCGCGTAAGCAGACCCGCACCTGCAAGCAGCGCGACGGACACCGCGATCTGCGCCACGACCAGCGCCCGCAGGAGACGGTGCTTGCTCAGGTTTCCGGCTATCCGGCGCGCGCCCGCCGATATCGTGGCGAAAGTGCCTTCTCCGGGCAACGACGCGACGAGTGAGAGGAGCAGCGCGAGCCCGATCGACAGCGCGAGCGTGAAGCCAAGCACTACGCCGTCGAGACGGATCTCGCTGGCGCGGGCCGACGTACGCGCTGCGAACGAGGTCAGCAGCCGCACCCCGCCGATCGCGATGCCCACGCCGAGGACAGCACCCAGGAGCGTCAGCACGAGGTTTTCGACCAGCAGCAAGCGGCGGAGCCGTGACACGCCGGCGCCAAGGGCCCCGCGCACCAGCAGCTCGTGTTCTCGGCGCACGCCGCGCATGAGCGTCAGATTGGCGACGTTCGCGGCGGAGATGATCAGGACGAATGCGGCCGCCCCCATGAGCAGCCACAGCATTGGCCGCGCGCGCTCACCCATCGCTTCCTTGAAGGGAATGACGGCAACGCGCGGATGGGATCCCGCATCGTACGCTTCAGTGTATTCGCTCAGCATCCGCGCGTAGACCGCGGCGACTTCGGTCCGCGCCTGTTCCATCGTGGCGCCGGGCGCGAGCCGCGCGATCATCTCGGTCATGCGATGCGAGCGGTCCTGCACCATGAACGCGCTCGTGTGGTGCGGGCTGACCACCATGTTGAGGAACGCATCGACATGGGTCGGAAAGTACGGTGCGGGCTGGATCACCCCGATCACCGTCACCGAGCTGCCGTCGAGCCTCACCTGTCTACCGACAATGCCGGAATCTCCGCCGAAGCGCCTCATCCAGAACTCATGGGTCAGAACCATCACCGGCGGCACACCAATGCCGTCGTCGCCCGGCTCAGTGACCCTGCCCAGCACGGGCGCAAGCCCCATGACTTCGAAGAAATTGCCGGTGACGAGACCCATGTCCAGTCGGACGGCCTCATTGTCGCCCTGGAGGGTGCCAAACCATGAGGAGTATTCCGCGATGCCACCCAGCGACGGAACGCCGACCCGGAACTCGCGGACTTCCGGAACCGAGAAGGTGAGGTTGGTGCGTTCCTCTCCCTCGGCCGACTGTCGCAGGTAGATCAGCCGGTCGCCGTCGCGGTGGGGCAGGGGCTTGAGCAACACGCCGCGAACGACACTGAAGATCGCCGTGTTGGCGCCGATGCCGAGCGCCAGCGTGACGAGGACGACCACGCTGAAGGCGCGGCTGTGACTCAGGGCTCGCATGGCATACCTGATGTCGGCGGCAATGCCTTCGAGCCAGGGCAGTCCGCGCTGATCCCGCACCGCCTCGACGGCCTGGGTCAGCCCGCCGGACGCGAGCATGGCCTGCCGTCGCGCCTCATCCGGATGCATGCCACGCCGAATGTTCTCCGCGGTTTCCATCTCGAGATGTGATTGCAGTTCGTCGCGGAGGTCGGCGTCCGCGTGGTGTCCGGCGAAGACGCCGGCGAGGCGCGCGAGCGCGGCACGCGGGTATCTCATGGCGCCTCCCGTCGCGGTGCGAGGAAGGCGGCGATCAGGTCGGCGGTGCGATGCCATTCCCGGGCTTCTCGCGTCAGTTGCCGGCGCCCCGCGGCGGTGAGGGTGTAGTACTTGGCGCGGCGGTTGTTCTCGGTCTGGCCCCACGCGGCGGTGACATAGCCCTCCTGTTCGAGCTTGAGGAGCGCGGGGTACAGCGTGCCATAGTTGAGGGTGAGGCGATGCTGGCTCGTCTCCTCGATGCGGCGACAGACGCCGTAGCCATGCAGCGGCCCGAGGACCTCGAGAGTCTTAAGAATCATCAGGGCAAGGGTGCCCTGCTGCACATCCAGCTTCTCCGCCATCATTCCGTCCTATGGGAATCCAATACGACGGTAATGTTTGGGGCCGGATCACGCAATAGATGCGTCGCCGGGATGTTTCAACCGTTGCAAGTCAAGGGCTGCGTTCTAGCTCCCATCTTCCGGGATTGGGATGAAACCCTGCGACACTCGCCGCCGTTCCGGTGCTGGGGCCGTCGAGCGTGTGACGCTCCGTTCTCGAAATAGATGATGGTTCCGTGCGGACTGGGCGATGGGGCGAGCGCTCGGCCTCACCAACTACTGGAAAGACGTCACATGCACTTGGCGACGATGTTCAGAGCAACCACGGGATGGGTTCTCTCCGGCGCATTCTCAGTTGCGCTCCAGGCGCAATCGCCAGAGTTCCCGACCAATGCGGCCCTCGACAGTCTGATCACGCAGCAGATGGCCGAGGCGGGGATCATGGGACTCGGCGCCGCCGTAATCGTCAACCGGCAGGTCGTGTGGATGAAGGGGTATGGCTTTGCCGATCAGCCGCGCACGCGGCCGTTCACCCCGCACACGATCATGAATGTCGGCTCGATTGCGAAGACTGTTACCGGCGTGGCAATGATGCGTGCCGTCCAGGAGGGGAAGCTCTCGCTCGATGCGGACATCAACACCTACTTGCCCTTCCGGGTGGTGAACCCGTACTACCCGAATGAGAGAATCACCCTTCGGCACCTCGCGACGCACACCTCCGGCATCACGGACCGGTGGGAGGTCTATTCCGGGACCTACCACTACGGCGGCGATTCACCCGTGCCGCTCGGCCAATTTCTCGAGCAGTACTTCTCATTTGGCGGCACGAACTACTCCCGCGACAACTTCCTGGACGCCAAGCCGGGGACGCAACGCGACTACTCCAACATCGGAGCCGGACTGGCGGGATACATCGTCGAGCGCGCCTTCCGGGAGCCACTCAACGTCTACACCCGCAAGCACATCTTTGCGCCGTTGCGGATGACGCGCACCGGGTGGTTCCTGTCCGAGGTTGACCTTGCGAATCACTCCACGCTCTTCGTCTCCCAGAATGGCTTCAGCATTCCCATCCCGCTGTACGGCGGCACGACCTACCCCGACGGAGGAGTCCGCACCTCGGTCGCGGATCTTTCCAGGTTCTTCCTCGCGCTGCTGAATGGGGGAGAGTACCAGGGGACGCGCATCCTGGACGCCCGGCTGGCAGCGGAGATGCAGCGCTTCCAGTTCACCGATGCAAATCGGCCGGAGAATTACCCAGCCGAGGAGGGGAACTCGGGACTCTTCTGGCGAACGAAGTTCAATGGCACGCGGGTCGGTCATGGCGGCAACGATCCGGGACTGCAGACGGAAATGCTGTCGGATCTCGCCAGGGAGATTGGCGTCATCTTCTTCATGAACACCTCGGTCAGCGGGCCCGATCAGCGTTCGGCATCCGCCATCTCTGATGCGCTGTGGAAGTATGCCGAATCGTTGCGGGCGGGCGGGAAGTAATCTTGCTCACCGTGGAGAGGCTCCCAGAATCGCCTCGGCCGCTTCGACGAGGCGACGCGCCGCATCGAGGATGCCCTCCGATGCGCTCCGGCACGAAGGGGACGATGGCGTTCGTCGAACCCCTTGGCTACCAGCCATATCGCCAGCGTTATGTGGCTCAGAGCCATCGGGACACCCATCAGCGCCACAAGGCGTTAACCGAGGAGCCCCGGCAATGGGATGCCTGTGACGTGAAGCACCACGGTTATCAGTCCAAACGCAGCCAATGCGCGCGGCACCAGGGCGAAACGGTACAGCACGCCGTAGCGCATGAAGATCCACCAATCGATTGCAAGGAGCTCGGTGGTGTGTGCCCACCTCCGTGTCGAGCCGACCACCGCCGCAAGCGTCTGGAAGAGCCCATCCGGGCCGCCTGCCTGGGCGTATTGCTGGCTGAGAGACAGCATGGACAGCCCGTGGACGTTGTCGACCGCTTGCAGCAAGAACATGAGCACGCTCGCTGCCAGGAGCCACAGTGTCATCGCTTCGCTGTACGGACGAAAGACCCGAAATGCTGCGATGGTGATGCCGACAGTAAGTGCGCAGTGCGCGAACAGGAGAGACACAGCCACTTTGATCTGGGTGAGGATCCTACCGCATTCGCAAGGTAGCTCCGGGGGCCGGTTGTCAGCGGAAGCAGCAACACGAAAGGCACAATGAGTCCCGCCAACTGGAAGAACAACAGCATGCCGATAAGCCGGCCCATGCGCTTTGCGGATCTCACCGTCACCTCCCACGAAGCAAGTATTCCGGCGTGCTGGATGTACGGCTGGTCGGAACAACGAAACGTGGCCTCGCCGCATGGCGCTACCAGGCCCAGGCGCTTGCGGCCGCTTCGCGCGGACTTGCCTCGCCTGAAACCAGCGCCGGCTACCTGTCGCCGGCAGCGTCAGTGTTAGGCGACGTGGATCACGGCGGCCACTGGGACGGTAGTCCGGATGGAACCCACACAGCCGGTGGTCGAAGGTGCAATCGGTACCAGAGACGCAGCAGGTGCCCCATACTACCGCGCCAAATCCTGGCGCGACTGCGCGGGTGCCGGCGCGGCGACCATGCCGGCGAGCAGGAGCCCCGTGGCCGCATCCACCAGCGTGTCCACTGAGCGGCCGGTGACTGCGGTCTGTCCGTCGAGTGAGAGCATCACGAGTCCGTGCAGGGTCGCCCATGCAGTGATCGCCATCAGCCCCGGGTCGCCCTCGCCGATTGCGCCTGCCTGCTGAAGCCGCGCGATCCCCCCGCGGAGGAGTCCGAAGACGCCGAGCGCCGCGGCGTCGAGCTGAGGCGCATCGTCGCGGCACGCGGCCTCCGGGCCGAACATCACCCGGTACTCGGCCGGGTATTGGTGCGCGAACCGGGCGTAGCTCACCATCCCGCGCCGGAGCGCGGGCAGACCCGGATCCCCCTGTTCCACCGCGCCGCTGATCACGCCCCCCAGCCGGGCAAATGCCTCCTGGGCCACCCCTACAACGAGCGCGCGTCGGTTCGCGAAGTGGCGGTAGGGTGCGGTCTGGCTCACCCCGGTCGCGCGCGCCACCGCGCGAAGGGTGAGCGCCTCAGCACCCCTCTCCCGAACCAGGTTGACCGCGGCGTCGAGGAGCGCTTGGCGCAGGTCGCCGTGATGGTACGGGCGCGGGGTGGACGCGGCGCCCGAGCTGAGCCGGGAAGAACGGGAGGAGGGAGGCATTTCAAGAATATATGTTGACTGCGTCAACAAAGCGATGTAGTTTAGAGCGGTTGACACTGTAAACATCCCCAACTCGCTGCATCGGAGTCGCCCATGTCTCCCACTAGCCTCGCCTCGTCGTCCTCCCTCGCCTCGGCGGCGTCCGGTTCACCCGGGGGCACGTTCCTCTCCTCCGGCCGCGCTCTGGCCCAGGGCGCCGCGCTCGTCCTGATCGTCGGCAGCCTACTCTTCCTCTTCGGAGGGCGCACCCACCCGGCGATCAACGCCACAATCGGCGCTGGGGCGGACGACTTTTTCCGCGGCTTTGCCGAGAAGGTACGGCATACCCCTGGGTGGCACGGCATGCACATGCTCATCCTCGTTGGCCCCCTTTGCTGGGCGGTGGCTGCGCCCGCCCTGCTCGACGCGCTCCGTCCCACCGCGCGCGCGCTGACCTCCACCGCGCGCTCGCTGCTCCTCCTCTCCGGCGCGCTGTGGGCGGTCGCCTTCGTCCTCGACGGCTTCGGAGCGCCGGTATACGCCGACGCGATGGCCGACGCCTCCTCGCCGGACGTCGCGCGCGGGTTGCTCACCGCCTTTCAGGCAGACGCGATCATCATGTCGCGGCTCGGCCTCGTGAGTTGGGTCGCGGGAGGGTTGGGGATCGTCGTTCTCGGTGGGTCGCTGCTGGCACCCAGCGTGCGCACGCGGTGGCGCATCGCGATCGGAGCGGCTGGGATCGTAATCGGCGCCTGGCCGCTCCTGGCCGCGCTGGAGGGGGAGTACGCTGGGGGGCCGTTCACCAGCCGGTTCTGGATGCCGAACGCGCTCGCGGCGGGTGTGTGGTACGTCGCGCTCGCGAGCAGCGCGTTCGGGCGCGGTCCGCGGCGGTCGGCCTGAGTTGAGCAACGCTCGCACCCTCGCCGCCGCATGCGACCGCCGCACCTCGGCCCAGTCCACGACCACCACGGGTGATCCATGAGAATCGTCGCTATCGCGTTGGGCGTCCTCGTCGCGTTCGTGCTCCTCGTCCTGGTCATCGGCTGGCTGCAGCCCGTTCGCCATCGTGCGTCGCGCCAGGCGACCTTCGCCCTGCCGCCCGATTCCGTGTACGCCGCGATCGCGGACGTCGAGCGCTACCCGGCCTGGCGCTCGAAGTTGAAGTCGGTCGAGCTGGTGGCGCGCGATTCCGCGGACCGTAGTTACCGCGAGGTGAGTGCGGACGGCGCGATACTCTACGTCGTTGAGGAGGCCGTGCTCGGGCGGCGATACGTCACGCGCATCGCGGACAACTCGCTCCCCTTCGGCGGCACATGGACGTTCGAGCTGACTCGAACAGCAGCCGGCACCACGTTGCGCATCACCGAGGACGGTGAGGTCTACAATCCGATCTTCCGATTCGTCTCGCGATTCGTACTCTCCCATCACACGGCGATCGATACCTACCTGATGGACGTCGGGCGGAAGTTTGGCACCGCCGTTGTGATTGTGGTGTAGCCGCCCTCTGGCGGGATCGTCCCGGTTGCGACAAAAACAGCGCAGACGTGAGTGAGACGGATCGCAACTTTGGGCGCGGGCGGGTCAGCCAAACGCCATGGTGTGCTGTGGACACTCCACGATTCTGCGGTGGGGCCGCCGCTTCCATCCCGTGGCTAGCGGCACCAACCGTCGTTTGCCAGTACTGCCTCCGAGGCCGACGGCCGTCAGACGGCGCGGCCGGAAAACCGTAACCGGCGATCCCTCCGCGACGAACACGGAGATCGGCATACGAGAGAGTATGCCGGCATCGCGCGGCCGCAGGTTGCTACGGGATCTGCGGCCACGCGCCGCATCGAGGATGCCCTCGGCCGCCACAACCGGCGACCCTACTGAAACATATGTCCTTGGACCGTCCTGTTACCTGTGTCCCTGACTGCTCATGGCGCGGTTGGTCGAGGTCCCATGCATCGCCACGCCGGACTACCCACGCGTTGCGGTAGCTGTCGCTGCCAGGGCCCGAGTCGGTGGGGAAGGCTTGTGTTACACGGAGCGACTTTTCGCCGGGCCACGCCACGCTTTCAGAACGCCACAGGATCGAATCAACGCGCCACATTTGCACCAAGGACTCGGCAACGCCCGAGTGGATGGTTAGTCGCGCGTGGGTTCGTACTCGGCTTCCATGTCCATCAATGGGACGGCGAGCAGGTGCCCGCCTGGCGACGGTTCTGGCGCGTCGTCAATGAAGGTCTTGCGGCCGGTAGTCGGGTCTACGAGTAGGTACATCCCGCCTTTGTAGAAGCCGACATCGACGACAAGGAAGCCCGTCCCCGCCAATGGCCCGCGGTACACATACCGGACCCAAGAGTCTCCTGCAAGCAGGCCAAGGAGTCTGCGAGGCATAGTCCCCAAGAGGCCAGTGACACCTAACCCCCACGTTCAGCCGCGAGAGCAGCTCATAGAATGCGAGCCCGCAGCGCGAGTGGCAAGAGCCGCTCTCGTCAGCTGCAACGCACGTCAGGTCGCAGGCGCATGGGCCCCCATCTACCGACACGTTGCCTTGCTTGGGGACCTGATTCACGCACCTTCACGATCACGACATGCTGGGGTAGAGCCGGAGGTTCGCACCACCTCCGCATTGGCAACCCGCGCGCTTCTGAAACCAGTGTTGCGCCCTCGTCGTATGGGCACGCCATAGGAGGCTCGTGGTGGAGGACAGGACATTCAGCCTGGGACACTTGCGCTCATGATTCTGAAGACTCTCGATTTGCCGGGACTGCCGCACGGCTTCACTCCGGCCGGCCAGAAGCAGTTGGCGCCCGAAGCCCGGGAATGGCAGCACACGGCTGATCTGATCGCGCCCATTGTCGGACTGAAGCAGGTGTTAGCATGAGATCGTTTCGCAGGGTGCTGTCGCGCTTGGGCACGATCTTCCGGGGCCCCGAGAGCGGCGATGATGATCTCCGTGCCGAGATGAAGACACATCTCGCAATGGAGACCGAGGAGAACATCCGCCGCGGCATGGAGCCTGACGAAGCGTGTCGCCACGCGATGCTTGCGTCGGGCGGACTCACTCAGGCGGAAGAGCGCGTGCGCGAGCAACGCGGTCTTCCCTGGATCGAGCGCATTGCGGCCGACATCCGTTTTGCGGCCCGCCACTTCCGCCGCACACCCCTGCCGACCATCACGATGGTGCTGGTGCTGTCTCTCGGGATAGGCACGAACGTGGTGCTGTTCACGTTGTTGACTTCGCTCGCGACGATGCCCGCACCGGGAATCGCGCGTGATCAATCGCTGGTGCGCATTCGCGGCACTATGCGCATGAAGGGGATGACAGACGTGCACGCACGCCTGATGTCGTGGCCGGAAGTGCAGGAGTATGCCGGGCGCACCGACCTGTTCAGCAACGTCGCCGCGCATGCGGACGAGATCGCCGTCGTCAGCATGGGCGATGCGACATCCGCACCAGTCACGACGAGCCTGATCTACGTGACGCCGAACTACTTCGGCATCCTCAATGTCCGTCCCGCACTCGGCACCGAGCCGGCTGCGGAACTGGACGTCGTGCGCATGATGACATCGCCTACGGCAATGATCAGCTACGCGATGTGGCAGCAGAACTTCGGCGGCGCACGCGAAGTGATCGGCCGTACACTTCGGGTCAACGACTTTCCAATCGAGATCGTGGGCGTCGCGCCGCCGCGTTTCATCGGTACGGACGGTGGTCGTGGCATGGCGGTGTGGGTTCCGCTTGCAGCGTATCCTCTACTCCAGAAGCGCACCACGGCGGTGTTCACCAGCTACGACAGCATGTTCCTGAGCGCGGCCGCCCGGCTGCGCCCGGGTATCACAACGACAACCGCAACGCCGATCGTTGCCGGCATGGCGGAGCGTGCGCGTCATCCTGGACAGGATGGCGCTGCGAGGCAGGTCACGGGTGCCGACGTCATCCTCGCGCAGAGTGAAACGGGAAGTGCCGATGTCGTGCCGATGCTCGCGAGCAACAGTCGTGTCAGCGCCCGTGCGGACCTGCTCATCTCGGGGGCGGCAGCCGGCGGGTTCGCGCTGCTCGTCCTGCTCATCACCTGTACGAATGTCAGCGCGCTCATGGTCGGGTTGGCCGTCGCGCGACGTCGCGAGATCGGTGTGCGCCTTGCGCTGGGGGCGCCCCGGAAGCGACTGATTCAGCAGCTCCTCACCGAGAGCGTCCTGCTGGCTCTCCTCGCCGCGGCTGTTGGGCTCTTCGTGACGACGGTCGGGATTCACCTCATCGGTGCGACGCTCGCGGATGTCCAGCTTGTCGTAGACTGGCGCGTAACGATCTCAACGAGCTTGGTTGCCATTGTCACTGGAATCCTGCTCGGCCTCTCACCCGCGCTGCACGCAACGCGCATGTCTGTCGGCGAAGTGCTGAAAGGCTCGGCATCGTCTGTTGCCGCGACACGGTCACGGCTACAGCGAGGGCTCGTGGTCGCCCAGATCACCCTCACACAGCCGCTGCTCGTTGGCCTCGGTGTCGTGATCATGACGATGGTCACGGACGGGGACCGCCGCGCGACATCCCGTGTACCCGACCAGATCGCGGAGATCGAACTCGACACCTGGGCCGGCAGAGTATCCACCGCAGAGCGGGCATCCCGTATCGCCGCGGCCGTCGAGCGTGTTTCCGCGATGCCCGGCGTCGTGGCGGCGATGCCCATGCAGATGGGCACGGTCACTGCGCCGCTCACCGTGCACCCCGCCTCCCGCATCGCGGGCGTTACGTACAATCCTGCCATGAGTACGCGCCTGACGGCCGCACCGAAGGGTTACTTCAATGCATTCGACATCGCGATCGTACGCGGGCGTGATTTCGAGGCCCGCGAGTATGCGCATGCATCCGACGATGGTTCGCTCGCCCCGTCATTTGATGCGGTGATCGTCGGCCGCGACCTCGCGCGGCGACTGTGGGGCGATGCCGATCCAATTGGCCGGCGTTTCGTCATGGCCACATCCCAGCTTTCCGAGTCCCCCGCATTCGTCGTGGTCGGTGTCGTCGATGAGGCGGCCGCGGGTCCGAGCGATGTCAACGACCAGATCCGCCTGTACGTGCCGTATGCGAGCATGAACACAGGAGTGATTGCTCGCACGACTGGGCCCGCGTTGCCCATGCTCAATGTGATGCGAGGGGTCGTCGCCGCCGAAGCGCCACAGATGCCGATCTCCAGAGCGCAGACCATGGAGCAGCGCGAAGCAGAATCGCGTCGTAGTGTCCTGCGCGCCAGCGGAGCCGTCGCGGGAGGCGGACTGCTCGCACTGCTGTTGTCCGCGATCGGACTCTACGCCGTTGTGTCGTTCGCTGCCGGGCAGCGCACGCGCGAGATCGGGATCCGTACGGCGCTCGGCGCGCAGCGCGGCCAGGTTGTACGGATGTTCTTTGTGAAGGGTCTCGCCTTGAGCGCGTGCGGCCTCATCTTCGGGTTGCCACTCAGCATGGGCGTTACACGGCTCATCGGCTCCATGCTGAACTGGCCGCTGCCAAGTTCACCGCTGCTCGGCGTTGCCATCGGGGGGGGGGTGCTCGTTGTATCTTCGGTGGCGGCGTGGATTCCGGCGCGTCGCGCTGGCACAATTGATCCGGTTGTGGCGTTGCGGAGTGAGTGAGGCTTACGGCTACTGGTCGCGGCAGGCGATTGTCGATCGCTCGGCTTCTTTGCCACGTCAAGTCCCCGCGTATTGGCCACATCCGCGGAGATCAATGCCCGATACCCGCCATTGTGCAATCGCGCTCGACGCCGTACGTGAGCGCCGCGTCTCTTTTCTCGTGGAGGTTGGTAACAGGTGAAGGCGGGTGTGTTCCAGGCGTGCCGGGCGGCGGCGAGACTGGAAGGGAAGCCCATCACAGTTCCAGCGTTTGTGGTGACCTAACGCTGGCCCTCAGTCCCGCCGGCACCACCCGCCTCCACACCGGCCGGTACACCCGGAGGCAAGCGCTCAATGACGGATGCATCGCGCCGGACGAAGTGCGGGACGGCGCCTTAAGTCTCATTTGCAATGACACGCTCTCAGGCCACTCCGATGAACACGCCCACACTATTGCCGGGGCTCCCTCCCTCAAGGGGAAGTTTTAACCATGTTTCCGGACAATCTGTCACTCATGCCTCCGGTTGCTCACGCCCTCGGTTAAGCACTCCTCTCAGTGCTCACCCAACAGGAACCGGCGCGTCCCTTCAGCACTCGGGGCGTGCGGCCCGAGCCCACGGATAGCTGGCACGCGTGCAGGCTCACCAGCCAGGCGTGTCAGCTCACGGGCGCGGTGGTCCTCCGCCGCCGGGCCGGGATTCCTGCGGCCTCGCCGCCGGTTTCATGCCGCGCCGACGACGGGTGTCGGGCACGAAAAAGCGGCGCGAAACTCCCCGTGATTTCCGCGCCGCTTCGTGTGCCGGTGTGTAACTCAGACCGCCGCCACCGACCGCGTCACCGTGAAGCTGCCGCATGCGGTGAACAGCACATCCACAGTGGTCACCACGCCGTTCCGGGTCACGGTCAGCATGACCTGGCCCGCATCAATCCTCGGCTCGACGGTGCAGGCGGGGTTGTAGTGCATCGGGGTGATCGTGCTCGTCACCACCGACCAGGAACGGTTGCCCCGCGCCCAGGTGCCGGTCCCGTTGACGGTCCAGTCGCCGGCGGGCAGCGGGAAGCCCAGCACGATGGACCCGGCAAGATCCGCGGTGAAGTGACCCACCCAGTTCCTGGTATGCGTGGTCGCGCGGCCCAGCGGGTGGGTACGAACGGTCACGAAATTGGTGATCGTGTGACCCAGCGTGTCGCTGCTCGCCCCCCACTCCCGGGTGCCGTTGTCCACCGCACTGAAGCTCCGGGCCGGGAAGGGCACGTTGGTCCGGCTGCGACCGAAGTTGGTGAAGATGTGGCGCACCCCGAGGCTGGCGATCGTCGGCAGGGCATCGAGGAAGTCAATCGTCCCGCTCAGCGAGTCGATGATGCTGCCGTTGGCCCGCATGAAGACGCAGTCGGTGTAGTCGAACCGTACCGAGTCGGGCACGATGTCGGCATCGGAGCTGATCGGCGCCGCTGGGCTGATGGTGACGCAGGGAGACTGGGGCGGCGAATTGACCGAGATTCCACCGACAGAGGCGGTGCTGAGGCTCAAACCAGACAGGGCGTCAAAGGCGGAAGCGTCGGCCAGCCCGGTGAAGTCGTCGGCCACGTCGTCGGCCAGGGACTGGGCTTCGGTGGTTGTCATCAGATTGCTGCTGGAGGAGGGGCTGTTGCTGTCGCTGCAGCCGGCGAGCACGAGGGTCAGCGCCAGACCGGTTGCGGCGCCCAGCGGGCGGAGGCGAGTCAACATGGAAAAACTCCTTCTTGAGTTGTGTCACGAGGGGTCGGCCAGCTTCACCGCCACAGACGGCACCTCCATTTGGTTGTTAAGGTGTGACATGGATCACACATCGTTGGACGGCGGCGGGGCCATCTCGACCCTCCGAGGCCGTATCACCGCCCAGGGTCTCGCCGGGCCGAACCCCTACCCCCGGTCCATCTGGAGCAGCAGTCGCTTGGGGGCGACCAGTCGATACCCATCGGTCAGGAGCTCGCCCAGCTCCCGCCAGTCGGGCTTCTTGTCCAGCCAGACACCGACCCAGCCACTCGGACCGACATACGCCGGCACATAGAAGCGGGTCGGCGCCGCCCGGATCATCAGCCCCTGGTTGCCCGGGGCAGCCTTCAACCACACCGCCGCGCGCCCGTCGCCGTGATGATTGCCGGCCGCGGCGTACATCGCGAACATCTTGTTGCGCACCCGGAAGGTGGGCTCCCCCCAGGCTTCCACCTCATGCGCCTCCGGCAGGCTGAGGCACAGCCTCCGGAGGCGCGTGAGTGGAGTTGGGGGCATCAAGAGTTTCCTGCCTGAGCTGGGTGGGGTGCGACCCGACTCCTGTGACGCGCTACGGTCGATCCGCCCCAAGTGCGGCCGCCACCCCGACGTGCATGAAGCGGCTGAAGTCCCGGGTGAAAACGAGGCCGCACCCGTCGGGCGTAAGGGTGACGAAGTTTTCCGACGCGGCGCTGTTGATGCCGCCACCGGCGCGGTAGGGCAGGCTCCACTCGCCTCCCATCCGCCGCGTGAGCCAGACCTCCGGCGGTCCCCGCCGGCCGGTGATGGAATCGAGGGGCGACACGTCGAGTACCGCAAAGGCGCCGGACGGAGCGAGTAGACCACCCCAGACATAGTGACGGCCCGGACTGAAGTGACGCCACCGCCCGCGCGGATCATCCTGGCGGACCGGTTCGGCGTCAAGGTACCGGCGACCATCCCAGCGCGTCGTCATGTCCCAGGTCGTCCGCCAGTCGGCCGCCGTACGGTGGAATTGGATAGTATATGCGGAATCGATCACCGGCCCGGAGTGATAGTTGCCGAACAGCGATGCGGCGGCGATGAACACCGGTGGACCCCACCCCGTCCCCTGACGATCCGCATACCACAGATATGCATTCGCGTGGGTCGTGGGGTCCCCAGGGGCCGGTCGATACGAAGCAAAGACGAGCCGCCGCCCATCCGGGCTGACCGAGGGATAGAGATCGGAAGCCACGGTGCCGAGTTGCAGTTGCGCACCCGGTGCCCAGCTGGCCCCCTCGCGCCGCGAGACGAAGATCCGATACTCCTCACCGCGGGGAGCGACCTTCTTGAAGTAGTAGAGGGTCGTGCCATCTGGTCCGAACGCGGCACGGAAGAGCTGACCAGAGTCGGCCAGCGCCGGCGCGAACTGCTCCGCCGACACGGGAGCGGTGGCGCACCGGTCTGGCGCCTGCCCCACGGCCGCGGCCGGCAACGCCGCCAGTACTGGGAGAAGACACCAGCCGGTGCGCCGGGACATGACTAGCGCAGCCCAGCGACGATCCCGCGGATCCGGCCCTTCTGCGCCTCCGGCGCGAGCTCCAGCGCCTTCTGGTACAGGGTCAGCGCTTCCTTCTTGTTGCCCTGCGCCGCCAGCGCCTCGCCGAGGCTGTCGTAGACGTTCCATGACTTGGGGTAGTCGTGCACGTTCTTGCGGAAGAGGGCGATCGCTTCGTCTTTCTTGCCCTCCCCTAGGAGCTGGTAGCCCACCGCATTCACCTCCGCTTCCGTGGCCACCGCCATCGCACGCTCGCGCAGCGCCGCTGCGCCGGCGACGTTTCCCTGCCGGTTCATGATATTGGCCTGGAGCCGCAGGTTCCCAAAGGTGGGCGCGTTCTGCACCGCGGTATCGGCCCACGCCGCCGCCAGATCCAGCCGGGTGTTATGCGTCACGGCCCACCGTCCCGCTTCGGCCCAGATCTGGGGCCAGAAGCGCGGCAGCCCGCGGAGCTGCTGCTGGATGCTGTCGATGACGACAGCGTTGGTCGCGACGGTGATGGGGATGATGACCGCCAGCTTTTCCCAGTGCAGCGCCAGCGTCACCGACGTATCGGACATTTCATCCATGGTGTACTGCAGCCGATCGATGAAGTCGGCCGGCCGCGTCGTCACGGTGACTCGCGCTGCATCCTCGGATGGCGTGTAGGAAAAGCTGCCCCAGGCGTTCGACTCCCGGCTCAGGATCAAGGTCCAGGTCGAGCTGGTGGGGATCATGTGCAGGCCATAGCGCCCGGCCGGGAGCTGGGTGGTGCCGATCCTGAACGACGAAGTCACCGCGAGCACGGTGTTCTCGTTGGCACCGGCGCGCCAGACGCTGTCCATCGGGACCAGGCCGCCCCAGAGCTTTCTCCCTTTCACCGCCGGCCGGTCATACGAAAGGCTGATGGTGCTCAGGCCGACGGTCTGCGACACCGTCGCACGCGGACTCTCCTTGGGCACGACGAGAACAGGGGCCTGAGCGTGCAGACAGAGTGGGGCGCCAAGAATGAGCGCCAGCAGCATGGCCGAACGGCGAACGCCGAGTCGGGACATCGGTACCTCCAGCGAACGTGGGTGGTTGCGTGGGAAAGCGGGTAGTACGGCAGGGCGACAGTGGCGGTTCCAGCGCGCCAGCCTGCAACGTGGGAAAAGGAGCGGAGCTTGGACGTCCATTTCAGGGGGCGGTCGGGAAGGAGTGGATTCCCCTTGTGGAGCGGCACGTACGCTGCATAATGTACTGGTCACCCTGACAACAAGCCGACCGGGCGGAAGTCGCCACCGCCTTTGCCAGAGCGTATGGCCTCTGGCCACAACCGTTTAGGCTTCACCCCCGAGGACCCGCGACCGTCGCGGGGAGACGACAGGGTGAGGCAGGGAGCACACCATGACCACGCTGGCCCGATGTCACACCCTCGACGACCTGCTCCGCCGGCTCGATGAGGCGGTGGCGGTGCCCGACGAGGAATCCCGCTGTCAGGACGTCAAGCAGCTCCTCTCTGAAGCGCTCCGTTCGGGAGGCATCACACTGGACCAGCGCTGGCTGGCGCCGATGGACGGATCCTACGCCCGGCGCCTGCTGCATCGTGATCCGGCCGGTCGTTACAGCGTGCTCGTGATGGTGTGGGACCGGGGTCAGGGCACCGCGCTCCACGATCATGGCGGCAGATGGTGCGTCGAGTGCGTCTACTCCGGGCAGATCGAGGTCACGTCGTACTCGATCTCCGGGGGCCGCGCAGATCTGGGCATCGTGCAGTTCAAGGAAGAAGAAGTGGTGCGGGCCGGCGTCGGTCAGGCGGGAGCGCTGATTCCTCCATTCGAGTATCACATCCTGCGCCAGTCGGGCGAGGCGCCCGCCATCACGCTGCATGTCTACGGCGGCGAGCTCACCCACTGCCACATCTACGAACCGGTCGAGGGCGGCTGGCGTCGCCGGTTCAAGGAGCTCTGCTACACCGACTAACCCCGGTCGCTGTAGCGGCTCCTGGCATCGATGATGTCCACCCGGACATTGCGCGCCGTGCCGCCATAGACGGTTTCCGTCAGCCACTGCACCTCAACTTCCTTCTCGGCGAGCGGCACGTCGCGGTACCACGCCTTTGGCCGGCCGTCCGTGCCCGGATTCCACCTGTAGCGCCGTGCCTTGAGCGACGGATTCTGCTCCATCCGGGTTCCCTCGGCCCAGATCCGCGCTGATTTCTGCCGCGCGGAGGTGAGCAGCTGGTGCATCGGGAGCGCACCGCCGTCCACCGGCGTCGCCAGCAGGTGGATCAGGGCGACGCAGTCCTGGTCCGCCTGATGTGCCCCGTAGAACATCCCGCACTGCTTCATCAGCAGAAACTCCAGCGCCCCGGAACGGCTCCCCGCTCCGCGCCACGGCACATCCTGCTGCGAGCAGGCCCAGTGCTTCTCCTTGAACAGCGGCATGCGCCGCTCCATGAACCCACGGTCGAAACGCGCGTTATGCGCGATAATCAGCGCGGCGGGCCCGACGAAGCGCTCCACGGCGGCGTCATCGATCCGCTTGCCTTTCACATCGGCATCGGTAATCCCAGTGAGGGCGACGACCTCGGCGGGGATCGGCCGACCGGGATCCTCAAGGAAGGTGAGGGGTGCGCCTACACCGTAGATGGCGCCGGACTCCGGGGCGAACTCGAAGGGCACGAGGGCGAGCTGGATGATCGCGTCACGCCCCGACTCGAG